>NZ_DANC01000059.1:43756-92413 GCF_002499755.1 Methanoculleus sp. UBA291
TCAAGTGTCTTCATGGTATGAAGAACGTAGATTTCTGGAGAATAAGATTCTGTCGATTATCCGGGATTTTCAGGGAATGCACGCTCGTCACGTGGATAGAAATGCTTTATATGGAGAACGTCATACGTATAAGTTACTCGCATAAGCAGGCTGTTTGAGCTGACAGACCTATTTGAGTGGAGGATATATCATGGCAGTTGAAAAGCCCCACATGAATTTAGCAGTAATCGGACACATCGACCACGGGAAGTCTACTACCGTCGGCCGGCTGCTCTTTGAGACGGGAGCCGTACCGCCCCACATCATCGAGACGTACAGAAAGGAGGCTGAAGCCAAGGGTAAGGGCTCATTCGAGTTCGCCTGGGTTATGGACAGCCTCAAGGAAGAGCGTGAGCGTGGTATCACCATCGATATCGCCCACAAGCGGTTCGATACCGACAAGTTCTATTTCACCGTCGTGGACTGCCCCGGACACCGTGACTTCGTCAAGAATATGATCACGGGAGCATCCCAGGCAGACGCCGCACTCTTGATCGTCGCCGCACCCGACGGTGTGATGGAGCAGACCAAGGAGCACGTCTTCCTTTCCCGCACACTCGGCATCAACCAGTTGATCATCGGCATCAACAAGATGGACGCCGTCAAGTACGACGAGAAGCGTTTCAACGAGGTTAAGGAGCAGTTATCCCAGTTGCTCAAGATTGTCGGTTACAAGCCCGACAGCATCAGCTTCATCCCGATCAGTTCGTTCGTCGGCGACAACATCTCGAAGCCCAGTGCAAATACCCCATGGTACAAGGGACCGACGGTGCTCGATGCGCTCAACGCGCTTAAGGAACCCGAGAAGCCCACAACCCTGCCCATGCGTCTCCCGATCCAGGATGTCTACTCCATCTCCGGTATCGGAACGGTGCCCGTCGGCCGTGTCGAGACCGGTATCATGAAGAAGGGAATGAAGGTCAGCTTCATGCCCGCGAACAAGGAGGGTGAAGTCAAGTCCATCGAGATGCACCATGAGGAGATCCCGCAGGCGCTCCCGGGCGACAACGTCGGGTTCAACGTCCGTGGCATCGGCAAAGGGGACATCCGCCGCGGCGATGTCTGCGGTCCCGCCGATGTGCCGCCGACCGTCGCAGACGAGTTCATCGCACAGGTTGTCGTGCTCCACCACCCGAGCGCCCTGACAGTCGGTTACACCCCGGTCTTCCACTGCCACACCGCTCAGGTTGCGTGCACCTTCGTCGAACTCCAGAAAAAACTCGACCCCCGCACGGGTCAGGTCAAGGAAGAGAACCCCACGTTCCTCAAGACCGGCGATGCCGCGATCGTCAAGATCAAGCCGACCCAAGCCATGGTCATCGAGAAGGTCAAGGTTATCCCGCAGCTTGGACGGTTCGCCGTTCGTGATATGGGCTCCACCATTGCCGCAGGCGTGTGCATCGACATCACGCCCAAGCAGATGAGATAAGAAGGTACCCATAATTTTTTGGTGGTAGATATGCAGAAGGCCAGAATACGTCTTTCCGGAACCGATTTTGAAAAGATCGAGATGGTCTGTGATAGGATCAAAGAAATAGCAGAGCGTACCGGCGTCAATCTGGCAGGCCCAATTCCGCTGCCCACGAAGAAACTCGTCGTGCCCACCAGGAAAAGCCCTGACGGCGAAGGTACCGCAACATGGGACCGCTGGCAGATGCGGGTGCACAAGAGGCTCATTGACATTGACGCCGACGAGCGCGCACTGCGCCAGTTAATGCGTATCCAGGTTCCAAAGGACATCGGCATCGAAATTGTGCTGGAGAGTTGAGGTGGGAGCGGCGTGAAGACCGCCGTGGTCACGGCCCGAATCCGTGAACGACTCTCATTCGAGGGGATTTTCCTCCTCATATTTCTGGCCGCAATTATTCTTCGCTTTTACACTCTCGACTTAAAGCTTTTTCATCACGATGAGGCTATTCACGCGTGGTTCTCCTATAAACTCCTGACCGAAGGGACCTATATCTACGATCCCATGTACCACGGGCCGCTGCGCTACTACGTCACGGCCGGGATGTTCGCGCTCTTCGGGGATTCCGACCTTGTAGGAAGGCTCATCCCGGCGCTGCTCGGCACCCTGCTCGTCCCGCTGCTCTACCCGATCTACAGACTCGGCTACCTCGATAAGAAGCAGACCCTGGTAGCGGCGCTTTTCCTCGCCGTATCGCCGAACATGGTCTACTTCTCACGGTTCCTCCGGGACGATCCCTTCATCATCTTCTTCACGATGGTGCTCCTCATCGCCCTTCTCTACTACTTCGAGCGGCAGAAGACGCGGTATGCACTCCTTGCCGGGGCGGCGGTCGGCCTCGGGATGTCCACGATGGAGAACATGCCGATAGTCATCCTGATCTTCGGAGCATACCTCCTTTACCTGGTCTGGACAGGAAAGGTTCGCCTTCCGACCCGCTGGGTCCGGGACCTCGCGCTCGGCGTCCTCCTCGCAGTCGGAATCGCGGCAGTCTTCTATTCGTCGTTCGGCGCCCATCCGGAGATGGTTCTGGACTGGTGGCTCCGGGCCATCGAGCACTGGACCGCCATGCACCAGATGCAGCGCCTCGGAGGACCGCCGTACTTCTACATCCTGCTCTTCATCCTCTACGAGTTGCCGATCCTGCTCCTCGCCATAGTCGGGGTCTTCCAGTTCATCAACATCCCCGCCCTTGTCTCTCAGTGGAGAGAGCGGAAGAGCCGCCATGCAGGAACCCCTGAGGATGGAGAAGGGGCCGAGGAGGCGGAAGAGGGGGTCCCGGAGGTTGCAGCCCCCCCCCCCATCCAGCCACAGGGCTGGAGGGACCGACTCCGCGAGATCCTTTCGGGCGGCGGGGAGATCCGGCCGATAGACCGGCAGAAGGAGTTCGCACGGTTCGCCATCATCTGGATGCTGCTCTCAATGACAGCCTACGCCTACATCGGCGAGAAGGTGCCGTGGCTGATCCTCCACCAGCTCCTGCCCATGATCTTCGTCGCGGTCTATGCGATGACCACGAAGAAGGCGGTCGTCGCCGTCGCGGCAAGCATCTTCCTGGTCGTCATGATGTTCCATGTGGCGTTCACCCCCGCAGACATCAACGAGCCTATCGTGCAGGTGCAGAACTCCGAAGACCTGCGGGAGGTCTTTAGAGTGATCAATGCCGCGGACCGGGTAGCGATCGCGACCGAGAATTATTGGCCGCTGCCCTGGTATTACCGGGGTGAAAACGCCTCGAAACTCAGTTACTACAGTCAGAAGGTAAGCGAATCGACGATCTACAGCGGCGATTACGACGTCGTGATCACCCATGATGCCGACACCTATCCGACCCTCGACGGCTACGTTAAGGAGACCTACCGGCTGAACTACTGGTTCTCGTATGAAGAGAATAAGGATCGGCTGATCGAGTATTACTTCCTGCGGGACGGGAAGTCGGGGAGCAGAAACATCGAGGTCTTCTCGAAGGTTCCCGGAGGGCCGACCGCCTGAGACCCGATGCAGGGCGGCCCCCCTGCCGACGCTCTTTTGAGATCCGATACTTCGCTCAAGCAACGGCTCTGTAGGAAGCCCCCGGAGGTCAAACTACCGCATTCCGGGGTCCGGGTACTGCTGACTCCCGTTACGGCGTCGCGGGAGACCGTATCGTTGCCGGACGCTCACATGACCGAAGCCCGGAAGATCGCGAGATTTCAGGGCTACGGATATCGTCATGACTGCCCCCGGCCCCCCGGGAGGCGAATAGCCGCTACGTTCCACTGCACGGAATATATCTCCAGAAGGACGTACGGATACCCTCCTGCGGGAGGGGGAAAATCCCCCTCGAAATCCTCCAGGTTTCTCAAGCTCGCTACGCTCGCACTCCACTCTCCGGCCTTGTCGACCCCACCCCTCCCGCACCTGCGGCGCTCCTCCCCCGTCCCCCCTTGGTGGGGGGGCGAGGGCAGTCATGGAGATATCCGATGAAAAATCGATTACGTCCTTCGAGGATGCACAATAAGGGACAATGAAATACCTTATTCCGGGACCGCCCCGGGTACTGTTTTTCATCAGGTTTCCCTTTGATCGCGCCTCAAACCTCTCCGGAATTTTCGCGTTTCAAACGTTCCATTTCCCGCATTTCGCACAAGATCACGGTGCTCGAATCTTTGCGTGAGAGTACTTCGCCTCCCCCCCAGGCGTCGGTTTGGGCGTCCCCGGCCTACAAGCCCCCTTGCCATATGCAGGATGAACATGCATTCGACCCAAGGGATGCCGTTCATCCGTACGGGCTGAGGATCGATTATGGCGGCAAGAAAAACGTCCAGTCAGAGACACTGGTGCCCCGCGAATACTCAAGGTCCGGGAGGGGCAGGATACGGACGAAAAAAGCTGGTGTGGAGAAGAGGGGAGTTAGTTGCCGGGGTCACCCGAGTTCGTCCCAGCCGGTCCTCTTTCGGTAGATCACAACACCCACAACGATCAGGATGATGACGACCCCGATGCCGATGTAGAGGAGGAGGTTGCCGCCGAGGCTGAATCCCTCACCGAGCTTCTCCCGGAGGGCGTTTGCATCGGTCAGGGCCTCGTTCGCCTTATTCAGACCATCGGCTGCCTTCGAACGCGCGAGAGAGTAGTTGTTCGCGTTCAGGGCATCCTTTGCCTGGGAGTAGAACTGGACGGAGCTCTCGCGCTTGGTCATGATGGCGACCACCTGCGGGTCGCTCGCCATCGAGCGGTTCTCGACGAAGTAGGTGATCATCCCGTCGAGAGACTCGATTGTCGCGGCGGCGTTCGAGACCTCCTTCTCGGCCCATGCCCTATCGAGGAGCGACTTCGCCTCGTCTATATTCTTCGTGGCGGTGGTGATGTAACCCGCTGCCTGTGACGGACTTGCCGCCGCGGCGCTCGTGAGCGCCTGGCTCGCGGCGTTGTACTTGGTCTGTGCGGCAGAGACGTCCACGCCCTCTCCGGCCTTTCCATCCATGTCGGCCTTCAGGTCCTTGAGGCGCTGCTGCTGGGCGGAGAGAGAATCCTCGACCTGACCCGCGCTCACAACGTCCCGGGTCACGGAATGAGTGTCCTTCACATCTTTATCCCGCAGGTGCTCGATCTTGGTCACCAGAATCGTTCCGCTCGCACTCGAAGGGACGGTGCCACGCACCTTAATGTCCAGTTCGGTATCACCCTGACCGTAGTCGATCTCGAACTCCAACAGGACCGGGTAATACCCGGCCTTCTTGATTGGGGTCCCAACCCCGTCGTGGTAGACCGTTATGTCCCAGGAGGGATTTTGCAGCCCGGTGCTGAGCTCGAACGTCTCATCGCTCAGGTCGGAGGTGATCATATCGTAGGTGAGCACATAACGCGCGCTCACCTGTTGACCGGGTTCGAGAGCGCCGCTCGACGGGTCAACGGTCTCGGTCTTGACGTCGAATGCCGATACAGCCTGCACGAAACAGAAGAGTGCGAGCAGGAGAACAATCCATTTGCCGCTGTTCGCCTTCATAATGCCCCCCTCACTCGAACAGCGGTTCAATGCCGTCATCGAACATAGTCGAGCGCTTTTCCTTCGATTTGATGACATCTTCCTTTGTAGCCTTTGCAATCTCAAGGAGATCGGTGATCCGGGGAGCGTCCCCGATCGTCGCAAGGACCACGACAGCTGCGACGTAGTCGCTCTGCACCGGGTAATCCCCGCCACGCACCTCGACGCCTGCGATGTTCTCCTCCACCCAGCTCTTCGACTTCTCCACACCCTTCCGGTCCATCTCATCGGGCGGGCCCGCGAGAAGAACCAAACCCCGCTCCGCCGTCGAGTAATCGCACGGCAGGGTGAGACGCCCGAGCATGGCACGCCTGACGAGAGCGATGATCTTCGCCGACTTGTCCTCCCCGGTCAGCACCTCTTCGGTCTTCTCCTTCTTGCGCATCAGGCCGGAGAAGAGCCCCTGATTCTGCTTTGTACGCGGGCTGACCTTCTCGCTGATGGCGTATCCGACGGTGCTGATGCCGCCGCCGCGCAGGGTGTTGATGACCTCGCTTGAGTCCACGACCATCTCCCCGACACCCGCCTTACCGACCTCGCCCGCACGGAAGAGCACGCCGAACCGGCGGACGATCTCGTCGTTCAGCCGGTTATAGGCGTCTTTAACGCTCTCTCCCTCGTTCTTCCAGGCGCTGTTGTCGAAGATGAAGGTATTATCCGCCTCGTTCACCAGGGTGCTCAGGGAACGGGCTGCATTGTATGAGTAGAGCCTGCCTTCCTCCGGAGCGGGAAGGATGCCGATCGCGTAGACCGGTTCCCGGTAGATGCGCTTCAGGTGCCGGGCAAGAACCGGCGAGCCCCCGGAACCGGTCCCGCCGCCGAGACCGGCGATGATGACGAAGGCATCGACATCATGCGTCCCCCTCGAGTCGATCGCGTTGATGATGGCGTCGATCTCATCGGCAGTCACCCGTGCACCGGTTACGTTATCGGTCCCGACGCCGTGGCCTTTGACCACCGTCTGCCCGATCAGGAGCCGATCTTTAAGTTCGATATTTTTAAGCCCCATCAGGTCGGTACGTGCTGTGTTGACTGCAATTCCCCTGAAATTCTGGGTCTGCATCCGCTTGTCCTGTCCAATGAACATATCGACAATTTTGCCCCCAGCCTGACCGAATCCTATAAAGAAGACCCTCATTCAGCTTCACACCCTCATATGGACTGGTTAATAATATCGCCGTTTATGTATAAAGACATTGTATACTTTATATTTCAAAAGTGTTCTTATAATTTTCAGTACATAGTGATGAGCAATGAAGATCTGCGTCGTAGGGGGAGGGTTGTGCGGACTTGTCTCGGCTCTCGAACTTGCCGAAACACACCAGGTAGATCTCTTCGAAAAACGCCCCATTCCGGGAGGATGCCTCAGTTCGTACCGGATTGACGATTACTGGATCGAAGAGTATTACCACCATTGTTTTGCCGGTGATACCAGCCTTCTCAGCCTATTCGATACGCTGCAGTTGACCGACCGGCTGGAATGGCTTCGAGGGTCCACCGGCTACTACGTCGACGGGACCATCCACCCGCTCACCACCCCGACCGAGATCCTGCGCTACCCCCACCTCACACTCGCCGAGAAAGCCCGCCTCGGCCTGCTGACCCTGCGCTCGCGGCGGCTCGACGTCTCAGCGCTCGACGGCGTCACCGCAAAGGAATATATCCTGGAACATCTCGGTCCCGGCCTCTACGCTTCGTTCTTTGAACCGCTCTTAAAGAGCAAATTCGGGGATCGTGCGGGCGAAGTCTCGGCGGCCTGGCTCATATCCCGCATCGCAATCCGATCCGACCGGGGTGTCCGGGGCGAGCGCCTGGGCTACCTGAAAGGGGGATTCCGACACCTCATCGCCCGACTCGAAGAAGCAGCAGCGAAGCGGGGCGCCTCGATCATGCTCGACTCCCCCGTCACGGAGATCCGGCCAAACGGCGACGGCTGGCTTGTCGACAACGAGGCCTACGACGCCGTCGTCTCGACACTCCCGCTGCAGGTGACTTCGGACCTCACCGGACTCGATATCACCCCGATTCCTTACCAGGGCGCCGCCTGCATGACCCTCGCACTCGACCGGGACGTAACCCGCGGCATATACTGGCTGAACATGAAGGACGCGGCCCCCTATGGTGCGGTGGTCTCGCACACCAACTTCGCCCCGCTCGCGTGGTACGGCGAACATCTTATCTACCTCGCGTCCTACTTCACCGACCGGCTCCCGGAAGGCTTCGAGCAGTCGATGCTCACGGATTTCTGCAGGCGATTTTCCGTCAGCGAAGATGAGGTGCACTGGCACCGGCTCGCTGTCGATAGGTATGCAGGCCCGGTCTACACGACCGGGCTCCGAAATCGCCTGCCTGCCTACGAAGAGCACGGCCTTTTCCTCGCCGGGATGTTCAGCCCCCCGAACTACCCGGAGCGGAGCATGAACGGCTCGGTCGTCGCCGGACAGGAAGCGGCAAAGCGGGTTCTCGCGAGGTTCCCGAATGCGTGAGATCGAGGTGAGCGCCGTCCTGCCGGTCTATAACGACCTTACGGCGCTCAAGACCGCCATACCGCGGTCGCTTGAGGCACTGGAGTCGATAGCCCCGGAGAGGTTCGAACTGATCGTCGCCGAGGACGGGAGCACCGACGGGAGCGCCGAGTTCGTCAGAGCGTACGAAACGAACGACCCCCGGGTCCGCCTGCTTCATTCCGACGAGCGGCTCGGGCGGGGTCGGGCCCTCAATCGTGCGTTTTCCGGGGCAAACGGGTCAATCGTCTGCTACTACGACGTCGACCTTGCCACCGACATGCAGCACCTCGCCGAACTCGTCGGCGCCGTCCGCGACGGCTACGATGCCGCAACGGGCTCCCGTCTCCTCCCGGAAAGCGTAATCACCCGGAGCGGGGGCCGGGAGATCGCGAGCCGCGGCTACAACATGCTGGTCAGGACGATCCTCGGAAGCTCGCTCCACGACCACCAGTGCGGGTTCAAAGCGTTCCGGCGCGACCGGCTCCTCGACCTGCTTCCATCGGTGACCGCAGGCCACTGGTTCTGGGACACCGAAGTGCTGATACGGGCCCAGAAGAACGAATATCGCATAAAAGAACTTCCTGTGAGGTGGCGGCAGGGGGAGGGGACGACCGTGCGCAGAAAAGACGTTGTCGAGATGGGATCGGCGATCTTACGCCTCTGGTGGAGACTCCATGTGGAAAAAGGCTAGCGCGATCGTCATTCCCACCCTGATCGCGATCGGGATCGTCGGCTACATGCTCTACCGCGTCTGGGACGACCTCCTGCTGACGCTCGAACACGCCGTGATACCCTTCCTCTTTGCCGCCGTCGGGATCTGCGTCGTCGCCTGGGTCCTCCGGGGGTTCCGGTACCGGTTCATCCTGAACGGCCTTGACATCAGAGAGAGTCTCGGGTTCTCGATCGCCTGCATCTTCGTCTCCCAGACGGCGAACCTCATCATCCCCGCACGCCTCGGCGACTTTGTGCGGATGCTCATCCTCAAGCACGAGGACGACGCCACCTACTCGCAGGGGTTCTCATCCATCGTCGTCGAGCGCGTCTTCGATATCATAATGATCGCGGTGCTCGGCGCCGTCGCGCTCCCGTTCGTCCTCGCGGTGCTCGACGTTCCCGACTGGTTCATCACGGTCATCATCGTCCCCCTCGCCGCAGGCGGCGTCTTCTTTGCCGTGCTCCTCTGGTCCGGCAGACTGAAGTCCGAGAACCGGATCGTCGTTGCCATCCAGAGGATGCTCGACGAGGTGAAGCAGGTCTCCCTCAATCCCCGGGCCCTTCTTACCCTCGGCGGGTCCTCGCTCCTCATATGGCTCGTCGATGTGCTGGTCTGCTACGCGGTCGTCCTGATGTTTCGGGAGTCAGTCCCGTTCGCCATCGTCGTCCTTGCAATCGTCATCGGGAACCTCGTCAAGGCGGTCCCGATCACCCCGGGGGGGGTGGGAACCTATGAACTCGCACTCGCGCTGACCCTCGGGCTCGCGGGAACCCCGGTCGCCACGGCGACACTGATCGCCGTCATCGACCACCTGGTCAAGAATCTGGTCACGCTCGTCGGCGGGGTCGGATCGATCTACTACTTAGGCAATTGGTCGATGGACCTCTTAAGAAAGGCTTTTTCCAGGGAGATCGAGAAGGAGGAGACGTTTGGCAGGTGAACTGATTGTCTCCGTGCTGCTCTGGCTTGCGGTTGTCAAACTGCTCCACCTCGGCACCTGGCCGGCACTCGACCGCACCTTCGGCACTCTCTCGGCCGCCGTCGCATACCCGGTATCGGTCCTCCTCTTCACGCTCGGGTCCTGGTACTGTGGACAACTTGGCCTCCCGGTCTGGCTCCCCCTCCTGCCGTTCCTCGCCATAGTCGCCTATGCAGGGTCGCAGGGATTCTACACACGAGAGCGCTTACGATCTGGCCTCACCTGGGACCTCGCCTTCCTGGTCCCTTTCCTCTTCATGCTTGAGGTGCGCTGGATCAACCCGACCATCTCCTACGCCGAGAAGTTCATGGACCACGCAATCCTCGCGTCGATCATGCGGCAGCCGGCCGTCCCGCCGCTCGACCCCTGGTATGCGGGAGGAACGCTCGACGTTTACTACTATCTCGGTTACTGGATGAGCGGAGCGCTCGGGCTTACGGCCGGTGTGCCTTCGACGATAACATTCAATCTTGTCCTCCCGACGGTGCTCGGTCTTGCCGCTGTCTCGCTCTACGCCCTCGGGCATCTCCTCCTTGAGCGCTATCGCTGGCTTCCGGTGCTTGCGCTCTTCCTCCCCAACCCTTCGGCGATTTACCACATCGCGATCGGAGATTCGTGGTTCGATGTCCTCTGGGGGAGCACCCGGACGATCACGAACACGATCAACGAATATCCCCTCTTCTCGATGCTCTGGGGCGACGTACACCCGCACGTCATGAGTTTCTTCAACCAGGGGCTCCTGCTCTTCCTCCTCGTATTTGCCTACATGCGGTGGGGGACCCTCACGGCGCGGGGGCGCGTAATCCTCTCGGGGCTTGCCGCCCTCTCCCTTGGGTCCATGCCCGGGTTCAACTCCTGGGACGTGCTGGTCTACGCCCCGGTCACGCTGGTCTTCGGCCTCCTCGTATGGCGGCGCTACGGGAACTTTTCACCGGACCGGGAGCGGTCCTGGATGGTGCTCGCTGTGGTGCCGCCGCTTGCCATCGCAACATATCTCCCGTTCTACCTGCAACTCAACAGCCCCGGTATCGAAGGGATCGGGATCGTTCCGGTGCCCTCCGATCCGGTGGAGTTCCTGTTAGTCCACGGACTCTTCCTCGCGATCCTCACCGCCTCCTGCGTCCCGGACATCAAAAAGCGCCCTTACCTGCTGCTCGCCGCGGTGCCGTTCGTGCTCGCCGGCTATCCGGCCGCGGCCATCGCCGCCGTCCCGCTGGCCTACCTCCTCGCCCGCCGCCGGTTCTCGGCCGCCGACACGCTCGCCATCCTCGGGCTCCTGATTATCCTCGCCACCGAACTGGTCTACCTTGTGGACAACATGGGGGAGACCTACTTCCGGATGAATACGGTCTTCAAGTTCTATCTCCCCGCCTGGTTCCTGATGGGAACGGCAAGCCTTGCCGTCGTCGGGGAGTGGCTCCGGAACGCCGGAATAGGTCGGCGTATGCCTGCCGGGACAAAATGGGTACTGCCGGTTCTCGCCGCGGCGCTCCTCCTTGTTGCACCTTTCGCGATCAACGTCGACTTCGGCTACGGGAGCCATACCCTGGACGGGGCGGCGTACCTTGAGGGCTCGCATCCGGAAGATGCGGCGGCGATCGCGTTCCTCCGGGATCTTCCCGGCGACCACATCATTGTCGAGGCGGAGGGCGGGGACTACACCTACTACTCACGAGTCTCGTCGTTCACCGGGATACCGGCCGTCATCGGGATGCCGTTCCACGAGTACATGTGGCGCGGGGACGAAGGACGCATAGGCGAGCGGAGCGCCGACGTGCGGGCTATCTATGAACAACCGTCCCGAACTGTCGACCTCGCGCGGGCATACAACGCCACGCTCCTCTACGTGGGTGCAGAAGAGCGCGAACGCTATAATGTCTCGATCCCGACGGATACGCTCGAACTCATCTACGACGCCCGGGGGGTCCAGATCTACCGGATCCCTGCATGATAGCGTAAGCAGCCGCACACACATCTCCGGCCGCCGGAACTGCCGAACGGTATCCTCGTCGCATGAGGGCGAATGACAAACATTTATCAGTCCTCCTATTGACATAATAGAGCGCATTCGATCAGCTACGCTACTGATGAATGATGACGGGGCAGTAGAAATCTGCCCTCGAAAGAGGCGAGTTATGGCAAAGGCATACGTAAAATTCGAGATTCCGGAAGAGATCCAGAATAAGGCCCTTGAAGCCCTTGAGATCGCAAGAGATACCGGCAAGGTGAAGAAAGGGTCCAACGAGGCAACAAAAGCAGTCGAGCGGAGCATCGCCCAGCTGGTTCTCATCGGTTCGGACGTTGAGCCTGAAGAGATTGTAATGCATCTGCCGCCGCTCTGCGAAGAGAAGCAGATCCCGTACGTCTACATCACGAAGCAGAACGATATCGGCTCCGCGAGCGGCCTTGAAGTCGGCTCGGCAGCCGCCGCTATCGTCAAGTCGGGCAAGGCGAAGGACCTCGTCGACGAGATCGCAAAGCAGATTGCAGCACTGAGAGCGTGAGGAGTAAGAGCAATGGCAAACGACGGAACGCCCGCAGAAGTTATCGAGATCATCGGCATGACCGGTATGCATGGCGAAGCCCAGCAGGTG
Organism: Methanoculleus sp. UBA291; assembly: GCF_002499755.1. Lineage (NCBI taxonomy): Archaea > Methanobacteriati > Methanobacteriota > Methanomicrobia > Methanomicrobiales > Methanomicrobiaceae > Methanoculleus > Methanoculleus sp. UBA291. The sequence continues at coordinate 56,086 of NZ_DANC01000059.1, forward strand.
AAGTGCCGGGTCCTCGATGGCCCGAACAAGGGGCGGATCATCACCCGCAATACGGTGGGCCCTATCAGGGAGGGGGACATCCTCTCGCTGCTCGAGACCGAGCGTGAAGCCAAGAAACTCTCGAGGCGGTAAACATGGCTGACAAATACGTCTGCAATTTCTGCGGAGAGACGCTCGAACCCGGCACCGGCAAGATGTTTGTCCGTAAAGACGGGACCATCTATTACTTCTGCAGCACGAAGTGCCAGAACAACTACAAACTCGGTCGGGTGCCGCGTCGCGTCGAGTGGACCGCGGCGGGGCGCAAAGCCCGCGGCAAAGAGTGACCGGTATGGAACGCACCTTTGTGATGGTCAAGCCGGACGGCGTCCAGCGCGGACTCATCGGGGAGATCGTCTCCCGGTTTGAAGCCCGGGGACTCAAACTCGCAGGGGCCAGGTTAGAACTCCTTCCCGAAGAACGGGTTATTGAGCAGTACCGCGAGCACCGGGAGAAGCCTTTCTTCCCGGGTCTCGCGGCCTACATCATGAGCGGCCCCTGCTTCCTGATGGCTTGGGAAGGGAAAGGTGCCGTCGCAGTCGTCCGCAGGATGATCGGCGCCACAAATCCTGCCGAGGCTGCACCGGGCTCCATCCGCGGCGACTTCGCCCTCGACATCGGGCGGAACGTGATCCACGCATCAGACTCTCCCGAGAGCGCCGCCCGCGAACTCGGCATCCATTTCGCACCCGGCGAACTGGTCGACTACAAAAAGATCGACGAGTCCGTAATCTACGAGTGAAGCCGTAGACCGCCCGATGCCGGCGGGACCAAACGCATACTTTTTTTCCGGGTCTCCGACGCAAAAACAGCGTGCCCGGATGTGCCTTCGGGCGTCAACAGGATTTGGGTCCATCCGGCCTGAGAAGACCATTCTTGAGGAGATTTTTGCAAAGCCGGATCGTCCGTTCCACCGGCAAACCACAAGGGCTAATATTGGACCTGTCATATACCTGATCGCGAATGGTGGACTTTCTGAGTTTTGCGCTGCTCTGTTTCTCTTCAGTCATCATCATAGTGAACCCGCTCGCAGCCACCCTGATCTTCGTCTCCCTCACGAACACGATGGACGGGCCGGCAAAACTCAAGGTCGCACATGATGCAAGCCAGTTCGCCCTGATCGTCCTGTTGATATTCACGTTCGTGGGCGGATGGATTCTGCAACTCTTCGGCATCTCCATCGAAGCATTTCGTATCGCAGGCGGTCTTCTTCTCTTCGGGATCGGCATGGACATGGTCTACGCAAAGACCTCGCGGGCCAAGATGACCGCTACCGAGAAGTACGGGGGACAGGACACGGACGACATCGCCATCATGCCGCTTGCGATTCCGATGATTGCGGGGCCCGGCGCAATCGCCTCCGTGATCGTATTGATGAACGAGGCGATGCTGATAGGCATCGCCGCAATCGCCGTCGTACCGCTTGCCGTTGTCACAGCGATCGGGATCACCTACTACATGATGCAACGATCCGATCTCATCGTCCGGCGCATCGGCCAGCGGGAGTTTCGTGCCGTCAACCGGCTGATGGGCATGCTCCTCATCGCGATTGCAGTCCAGTTCATCATCGTAGGGCTTCGGGCCGCATTCCCCATACTCTCCGGAGGCTCCGTATGAAACCCGACCGGACATTTCTCGGGGCGGTCCTCGTCAGCAGTTGCATCATTGCAGGCGGGCTCCTCATTGGAGCACGGATATTCGCAGTTGAGGTCCCGTTCGCCCCGTATATCATGGTGGTACTCGCCGCACTCGTCGTCCTCGGCGCCTTCGTGCTCATCCTCTCCTGCAGGGACCGGGACGAAATTCGGTCGCCCCAGCGATGACAAGGATAGCGCTCGCCCAGGTTGCCGGCGGTCGGGGCGACCCGGCCAGGGTGCTCGATGCGGCAGGCCGGATGGCCGGGGAGGCCGCGGCGGCCGGAGCATCGCTTATCTGTTTTCCCGAACAGTTTGTAACCGGCTGGTCCCCGACGGTCTCTCCCGCCGCCGGAGAGTCCGTGGACGGCCCGCTCGCGGCGGCCTTTCGGGATGTGGCGCAAAAGAACGATATCGCGGTCGCAGGGTCGATCGTCGAAACGGTGCCGGGGCGCCTCCCCCGAAATACCGTCGTCGTGCTGGATGCAGGCGGCGAACTCCTCGCTGCCTATGCAAAGATCCACCTCTTCTCTCCCGATGGAGAAGACGACAACTACGCTGCAGGCGACCGGATCGCAACTTTCACCGTCGGCGGAATGACGTTCGGGCTTGCCGTCTGCTACGACCTCCGGTTCCCGGAACTCTTCCGGATCTACGCGCTCGCCGGGGCGGAGTGCATGCTGGTGCCGGCTGCATGGCCCTGCTCGCGGCTCTCCCACTGGGAGACCCTGCTTTCCGCACGCGCCATCGAGAACCGGTACTACGTGGCCGGGATCAACACGGCCGGCGGGCCGGGCGGGATTTACTGTGGGAGATCGCTCGGCGCCGACCCGGACGGCACGGTCATCGCCCGGTGCGGGGCCGGCGAAGAAGTCCTCATTATGGAACTGGACCCGGGGGCGGTTCGTGAGGCCCGGATCAGGCTCCCTTCACTTTCAGACCGCAGAAGCGACCTTTATCACAGATTGCTCTCTAAACTCTAGAGATCGTCCATGCGGGGTGACCAGCACGTATCTCTCAGTCTCGCCACGGCCGGACTCGTAATTGCTCCCTGGGCTCCCGTCCTCGACCCGGTCAGGATTGCCGTTCTTTTCTTCGGCGTATTCGTCGGATCGCTCGCACCGGACGCGGACGCCGTCGATGCAGCGATATTCAACGGCAGGATCGGCGGACTGAAAGGAAAGAGGGGGCAGGTCTTAAACGGCCTTGCCGTGGTGCTTCCAATCTTCGGCTATACCATCAGGTATCTCATCTACTACCCGCTCTCCCTTGTATTCTCGCTGCTCCTCCGGAAGAGCTACCGGCACCGGCACCGGGGGCTGCTCCACTCGTTCGCGGGCATCGGACTGACCTCCCTGATCCTCTCCGGCTACCTGGCCCTCATCCTCACCTGGCTCGGCGGACCTCTGACACTCCTCCCCGCCTTCGGGTGTGCATTCTTTGCGGGGTGCGTCCTCCACCTCGTTGAGGACACCTGCACCCGGGCCGGCATCGCCTGGTTCTACCCCTTCTCCCGGAGGCGGATAGCAGGCAGCATCCGGACACAGGGGGGTCTCGAAGTGCGTCCGGCAGCCTTCGCCGTCGTTCTCGTGCTGGCGGCGGCCGGAATGCTCATTGCACCGTTCGTGACCACTGCATCGTCCGAGGACCTCAGGCTTCTTGCGCTCGCCGGCACTATTGTCCTCTGGCTCCTCTTCATGCTCATCTGCCGCGTCCGGCGCGAGCGGCGCGGTTGAACCGGTCGACGGAACCCGGCGCCGATCCGGGATACCATATCTATACGTATTCGGGCGATCAACGGTTTTCTATGTACCGTCTCGTCTGTGTTCACTGTGGTGCAACTTACACGCCGGACCAGATCATCTATACCTGCAGCCGTTGCGGACACCTGCTGACCGTCGAATACGACCTGGACGGCATTGACGTCTCCCGGGATGAATGGAACCGGCGCCCCCTCTCGGTCTGGCGCTACCGGGAGATTCTTCCGGTCAGGGGCGAGCCGGTCTCTCTCCAAGAAGGAGGCACGCCGCTCTACCACTTAACGAAGATCGGTAAGGAACTTGGTCTCTCCGAACTCTACGCAAAGCATGAGGGGATGAACCCGACCGGCTCGTTTAAGGACCGCGGCATGACCGTGGGCGTCAGCATGGCCCGCGAACTCGGGATGACCAGCGTCGCCTGCGCGAGCACCGGGAACACCTCGGCAAGCCTTGCCGCCTACGCGGCGAAGGCCGGCCTCCCCTGCGTCGTCCTCCTGCCGGCGGGGAAGGTCGCCCTCGGCAAGGTCGCTCAGGCACTTATGCACGGCGCGCGGGTCATCTCCATCCGCGGCAACTTTGATCGGGCACTCGAGATGGTACATGAGCTCTGCATCAGCCAGGGCATCTATCTCTTAAATTCGGTCAATCCTTACCGTCTGGAGGGACAGAAGACGATCGGGTTTGAGGCCGTCGACCAACTCGGCGGCGAGGTGCCCGACCGGATGGTCCTCCCCGTCGGAAACGCGGGCAACATCTCCGCGGTCTACAAGGGTCTCCGCGAACTTGAGGCGCTCGGGTTCATCGACCGTCTGCCGATGATGACCGGCATCCAGGCGGCCGGCTCGCAGCCGCTGGTGAAAGCGATAGAGCAAAACCTCGACGTACTGGTCCCGGAAGCCGCCCCCGAGACCGTTGCGACCGCAATCCGGATCGGCGCTCCGGTAAACGCGGAGAAAGCGCTTGTCGCCATCCGCGCAACCGGCGGGACGGCGGCGGCCGTGACGGACGAAGAGATCCTTGCCATGCAGCGGGACCTCGCAAGAAAAGAGGGCATCGGCGTCGAGCCCGCTTCTGCAGCTTCGGTTGCCGGAATACGGAAACTCGCCGAACTCGGTCTGATCGATAAGGATGAGCGGATCGTCTGCGTGGTGACCGGGCATCTCTTAAAAGATCCTGAAACAGTGGTACGACAATGCGAACCTCCCCTCGAGATCGACGCGGACCTGCAGTCATTGCTCTCTGTCTTGCGCTGATCCTGGTCAGCACCCCGGTTGCGGCCGGGGAGGCCGCCTTCCGGGTGGTCTCCGACGGCACCGCCTATGAAGCATCGGTCGAGGTTACGGGGAGCGAGCACGCCTTCTGGACCCCGGGACTGATGGGGGAACGGGTCCCGCTCCTGGTCGAAGATATCGAAGTGCTCGGCCCCTCGGGACCGGTTGAATACAAGGATGCGGGCCGGGGTGTCATCACCTTCCCGGAGGGGAACTACACCGTCACCTACCAGGCTCCCGTGAGAAACAACCACCTCGTGGCGGCATTCGATGACCCGTACGCCGTAACCGTCACCCTGCCCGAGGGGCTCGACGTAAGAAACCCGCTTATCGGCATGATCAGCCCTGGAGGAGTCGTCTCCTCCGGGACGAACGGAACCGCAGAGATCGCCTGGAACCGGACGACGGGCGTGGAGGTCCGCTATTATACCCCCGACCGCGAGATCCTGCTCACCACGTTCGGGACCATATGGCTCGCGGTCGCGCTCACCATGCTCCTCCCTCTCCTCCTCTCGCGGCGGAGGGGCGGGGGATGATCGATATAATCGTTGCGTCGTTCCTGATCGGGCTCTCCGGGGCCGCATCGCCCGGACCCATGACCGCCTCGGTCCTCGGCCTCGGTTCGCGGCGACCGGCGCCGTTCGTTGCAGGGCTTGTCGCAGGGCACGGCATCCCCGAGGCCGTCATGGTCGCGGCCATAGCCTGCGGCGTGCGCGACGTCCCCTACATCGATTTCATCGCTCTCCTCGGATCGGGCGTTCTCATCACACTCGGTATCGGGCAGTTTCTCCACGCGGAAGAAGTCGCCGTCGTGAACGAAGAGGCCCGGATGCCGGTTGCATTCGGGGTGGCCTGCACGCTCGGCAACCCCTACTGGTGGGTCTGGTGGCTCACGTTCGGCGTCGGGTTTCTCGCACTCCACCCGTCGTTTGGCGCGTTCTACGTCGGGCACATCGGTGCGGACATCGCCTGGCTCGGGCTCCTTGCTCTTGCCGTCTCACGGGGAGCGAACGTGCTCGGTCCCCATTACAAACGAGTGGTGCAGGCGAGCGGGATCGCCATGATGCTCTTCGGACTGTACTTTATCTGGACGATCCTTTCGGCCTGATCCCGGGCCTTCTGTCGGTGGTCCCGAACTCCGACGATGCGGGCACAGTACTTCGCTAAAGTAACGTTCTGAAGAAGCTCCCGGAGGTCAAACTACCGAATTCCGGGTGCGGCCGACTCCCGTTAAGGCGTCGCGGGAGACCGTATCGTCGCCGGACGCTAACATGAGCGATAGCACCGATTCTGGAAGATCGCAAGTTTTGGGGGGGAACGACTGGCCGACGGGCAGGAGTTTGAGAAGACCGATGATCTCGTACTCGTTGCCACCTCTTTTGTGCCGGCCGGGGAGTTGAGGGAGTTCTGTGCGGATTCTAAAATGAGCGAATTCCTGAGGTACATTGCGGCCGTCGGGTGCGATCACAAAACAGCGTCGCAACCGCTATCGGCGGGTCGAAACATCCAGGAGATATACCTGCTTTAAGGTTTGTACACTCATCGATTCGCCAGACACGCGGGACGCCGGAAAAAAAGCGGCCGGCCGGATGGACGGACATTTAACGGAGGAGAACACGGCATTCGACGGAATCTTCATTATTCGAGAGCAGTTCCGGAGTAGATCTTTCATCCGGTCGGCCTTATCGTGATTGACCCCGGAACAAATCCATTACCCTATGGAGATAGGCACCCTCACCAGGACCGGACGGTTCGGACCTCATTTGAGGTCCCGGTTCTGGATGGATCGACCTGCGTCTTGTCATATCACCTCCTGCGGCAGCCTCATGCCTTCATTGTTCAGACAACAATGCCTGCGGACCGGATTGTAGCAACCGGCGGTGCGAAGAACGGAAGAAGGTTTCCCGATCAATCCCACCCGGCTTCGGCCCGGGAGGCCGCTCTCCGATAGTATGATGAATAATATCATACGTAACATCGGATAACAAATAGTTCTAATGAAGTGGAACTATTTATAGGTTACCGTCGATGAAACACCGGCACTACTGGTGGCTCCCGGGAAAAGGGGTCGTCCGATAGACGGCCAGCCTCGTGCGGGCTCGACCAAAAAAAAATGTGAAGGGGTCCCGTCGCCGACCCGGTTTACTCCGAAGGCTCTTTCCGCTTGATGTCTATCCCGAACCGTTCGGCATTCGCATCGGCGATCGCCTGGATCTTTGCGATCTCATCGTCCCGCCGGGCGGGCTTGAAGAGGTGCCGGAACCGCTTCTGTTTTGAGAGGTACTCCTCGACGGGTTTTCGCTTCACTTTCTTTACCTTCTCTACCGCGCCGTCGACCATTTCGTAGTTCACCCAGAGACCGGTCTCGATGGCGAGTTTTCCCATGGCGAGCGTCTCCCCCGACTCAAAGCCCCACCCCGTGCAGCAGGGGGTGTGCACCTGGATGTAACAGGGCCCGGGGGTGTTGATCGCGCGCTCGACTTTCTGGACGAAGTCGTTCGGGTAGGCGATCGAAGCGGTTGCCACGTACGGCGCACCGTGGGCGGCGAGGATCGCGGGCATGTCCTTCTTCTGATGCACGTTACCGGGAGAACACTTCCCCGCGGGGCTCGTCGTGGTGCTCGCGCCGTAGGGCGTCGCACCCGACCGCTGGATGCCCGTGTTCATGTAGGCCTCGTTGTCGTAGCAGACGTAGGTGATGTCGTGACCGCGCTCGAAGGCGCCGCTGATGCAGAGCATGCCGATATCGAGCGTTGCCCCGTCGCCGCCGATGCAGACGACCTTCTCGCTGCGCCCCTGCCTCTTCAGCGACGCCTCGATGCCCGATGCAACCGCTGCAGGGTTCTCGAAGAGCGAATGGATCCAGGGGACTCCCCACGCGGTCTCCGGGTAGGGCGTGGAGAAGACCTCCATGCACCCCGTCGCTGCGGCAATGATGACGTTCTTTCCGGTCGCCTTGAGGAGGAGACGGGCCGCAAGTGCCGGTCCGCACCCTCCGCACGCCCGGTGTCCCGCCGAGAAGAGCGCGCACCCCTGTTCTACTTCAGCCATTCAGAGCACCTCCGTTCGTAATCCATAGAACATGTCTCCTTTCCCCTTCTCTGCGAGGTCGACAACCGCGGCGATGTCCCGCTTCCGGACATCGCGGCCGCCGAGGGCGATGATGTAGTCGTATACAGCCGCACCGGAACCCTGGAGCGCCGCTTTCACTTCGGTACCGACCGCTCCCCCGCAGCCGAGCGAGATGTTCCGGTCAAGCACCGCCACCGTCGAGGCACCCTCGAGCGCATCCGCAATCTCCCGGGCCGGGAACGGCCGGAACATCCGGATCTTCAAGAGTCCCACCTTCCGGCCGTGCTCGCGCATCTCGTCGACGGCGTCTTTGATGGTGCCGCAGATGGAGCCCATGGCGACGAGCACGGTCTCAGCATCCTCGAGGCGGTAGCCCTCCACAGGATCGGAGTAGTCCCTGCCGAACTGCTCGCCGAACGCACGCCCTGCTTTCGCAAACGCCTCTCCGGCACGGTGCATCGCCCGGTCGACCTCGTAGCGGAACTCCATGTAATACTCGGGCGTCGCATACATCCCGAAGCTCAGCGGCGCCTCGGCGTCCAGCCGCTGATACGGGTTAAAAGCGGGCAGGTAGGCGTCCACCTCTTCCTGGGTGGGGAGGGAGACCGGTTCGTAGGTGTGCGAGAGGATGAACCCGTCGAAACAGACGAAGGCAGGGAGGAGGATATCGTGATCTTCGCAGACCCGGTAGGCAATCATATGGAGATCGGCAGCCTCCTGGTTGTCCTCCGCGTAGAACTGCAGCCACCCGGAGTCGCGCAGGGATATCGAGTCCTGCTGGTCGTTCCAGATGGAGAGCGGCGCACCGAGCGAGCGGTTCGCAATCGTCATCACGATCGGCTGGCGCATCCCTGCCACGTTGAAGCAGACCTCAAACATCAGGGCGAGACCCTGGGAGGTCGTGGCCGAGTAGACCCGGGACCCGGCCGCGCTCGCACCGAGGCAGGCGGAGAGGGCGGAGAACTCGCTCTCGACCGTGATGTACTCGGCATCGATCTCACAGTTCGCCACCATCTGCGCAAGGTCTTCGACGATGTGCGTCTGCGGCGTGATTGGATACGCTGCAATCACCTGCGGACGACAGCGTTTCACGATCTCGGCCACCGCGTGCGACCCTTCCATAAACTCAAGCATTATTTCTCCTCCTTCTCCATCCGGATGCATTTCTTCGGGCAGACCTCTGCACAGATGCCGCAACCTTTGCAGTAATCGAGGTCCGGCTCGAACGTGCCCTCCTCCGTCTCGTGGACGCACCCTTCAGGGCATACCATAGCGCACATGCCGCACTTCGTGCACTTCTCAGGTTCAAAGGTAGGTTTGAAGACCCGCCAGGCGCCGGTCTTATTCTCGAGCGCCCTGCCCGGCGGCGCGACGCAGCCGACCCGCAACGCCATTACGCGGCACCTCCGATCAGGTCGTATGCGCGCTCCGCCGCCTTGATGTTTTTATCGGCCAGAGCCCCGGAGAAACGGCTCCGCAGCGCGTGCTCCAGCGGCTCCAGTTGTATCTCGCCGGTGGCTGCGGCGAAAGCGCCCATCAAGGTGGTATTGGTGATGGGCACACCCAGTTCTTCGAGCGCGATGGTGGTCGCATCGATGGTGTAGACCTTCACGCCCTCCGGGACCCGGGCACCGAAGTCGGGCTTCTCGGTATTGACGATGGCGATGCCGCCCGCCTTCATGCCCATGAAGACATCTACATCCTTGATCAGGGTCGGGTCCTGCACAATGATGTAGTCGGGCTCGTAGATCTGGCTGCGCAGCCGGATCTTTGCATCACTGAAGCGGACGAAGGCCTGAACCGGGGCGCCCCGTCGCTCTACGCCGAAGGCCGGAAACGCCTGGGCATACACGCCGCCTTCAAATGCTGCGAAAGCAATGAGCTCGGCGGCGGTCACGGAGCCCTGGCCCCCCCTGCCATGTATGCGTAACTCTCTCAAACAAAAACCCCCTTTAATCTTAATGATTAATAATATAAATACACCGGCGCTCAGTCCACGGCCGGGTTCCGGGCATGTCGGAACGTTCATCGCCCGCAGGCGATTTAAAAGCGCTCTTCCGGTTCCGGCAACAAGAGAGAAAAACCCGGGGGGGTGCCGGGACAAGTTCCCGTTTACTGAACGTTGGCGAGGCGGCTCTTGATCTCCTCAATGGTGCAGTGCCTCACTTCCATCAGAGCGGAGACGACTGCATCGGAGAAGACCAGCGCGGCGGTCTCAAAGAGCGTCCCGAGAGGGGCAAAAGAGCCGGACACCGACCGGTACTGACCGGTAAGCTGGCGGATCTCGAAGTCCTGCGGAATATCCGCATCCTTGAGCTGGTTATTCCCGATCTCGACGATGCAGTCGGCCATGCGCCCTATGTGCGAGTTCGGTGACGATGTGATGAGGCAGATCCTCCCCCCGATCTCCCGGGCGGTCTCACAGACGTCCACCACGGACCGGGTCTCTCCGGAACCGGAGAAGGCGACGAGCACGTCCCCCGGCCTGAACGCCGGCGTGATGGTCTCGCCGATGACGTAACTCTCAAACCCAAGGTGCATCAGGCGCTGGGCGAACGCTCTCGCGACGAGTCCTGAACGTCCGGCGCCGGCCACATAGACCCGTTTTGCATTGAGGATCTCATCGATAAACCGACCGGCAGTCTCCTGGCTAAGGGCACGCGCCGTCTCTTCGAGACGTGCCGTCATCAGGAGCATGAGGTTGGCGATACTGGGGCACTCCGGCTGCATGTCTCTGGTCCCTCTCTTTTTCAGTGCATTATACAACAACCCGGGGTCACATAAAAGAGTATGGATGGGAAGCACAGCCAAGGTGCGGGTTATCGCTCCACCGCGAGCCCGAGGATCCCGGTTGCTCCCGAGAAGACGTCACGGGCGATCCTGGCAAGCCCCCGGGCCGCGCACCACTCGTCGTAGACGGCAACCTTCCGGGAAAGGAGCGCCTCCACACCCGGTGCAACGGCAGACGCCATGGAGCCGGCGAGGGCGACCTTTGCGCCGGGATTGAGGAGGAGCATCGCGGCGCACTCCATCGCGGCAAACATGGCCATCGTCTCTACCCGGAACTCCGGGTTCATCGTATTGTCCACGCCCGCGTGGAGGAAGGCGTCGTTCGCCGTGGACTCGCCCCGGTCTATCCGACGGATGGCATCCACATCGAGAGCACCGTGCCGGGTGCCGGGCGCAAAGATGCAGGCATCGAATGCACCGACAATCCGGCCGCCGGTCACAAGGAGGGTGACGGTGTTCGAACTCGTGTCGCAGACCACGATATCCCCGCCGAGGTCGTGCGAGACCTCATACAGGATCCCGATTTTCTCGGGGCTCGCCTGGTGGGAGTAGGCCTTGAATCGCGGATCGGTCGGGGATGCACGGTGCAGTCCGGGAATCACGACGGCAGAAAGACCGCTCCTCCTGATCTCGTCGTAGACACGGGTGCCGCCGCCGATATGCTTGCCGGCGCCTTCCCGGGAGACGACGCCCCGGCCGGTAACCTTCCTGATATCGGTGATGGCCGAGATACCGTCGCCCATCGAATAACAGACGGCAATTCCCTCGATCTCGTCGAGAGGAGAGAGGCGGGCAAGATCGTCGGCCGTAAAATGCCGGGCTTCTTCGCGGGAGATCTTATAATCCTCCTCGCCGGTGGAGAAACGCATCGCGGTAGTGCCGTGGTCGATGCCGATAAACATGATACCGTACCTCTTTACATCCGGGGTTGAAGTAAGTTTTCGGATCCCCCGCGGGAAGGGGCAGGAATCAGGCTGCACTACCCTGGTGCCACCATTTCGCCTACTCCTCCGCGCCGACGGCGACAGGAACCGGCAAGGAAAAGACCCGGCGCTCTGGATGGAGCCGTCATCCAGTAACCCTATAGCGGGAGAAGGACATTACTCTATCATGTTCTGTATCGTAACAGGTGGTGCCGGGTTTATCGGTTCACACATCGTCGACGCCCTTGTCGCGGCGGGTGACGACGTGCTGGTCGTCGATGACTGCAGTGCGGGTACCGAGCGGAACCTCGCACACCACAGAGCGAGCGGGCAGGTCACCTTCCTCAGGCGGAACCTGCTCGACGACGGCTGGCAGGAGCGCATCAAGGGCGCCGACCGGGTCTATCACATCGCCGCAGACCCGGACGTCCGGCAGAGCGCCATGACCCCGGAGTCCCAGGTGAGAAACAACATCATCGCCACACACAGGGTACTCGAGGCGATGCGGGCGTATGGCGTGCCGGAACTGGTCTTCACCTCGACCTCGACCGTCTACGGCGATGCCACCGTCATCCCGACGCCGGAGACCTATACCCCGCTCGAACCGATATCGGTCTACGGCGCGACGAAACTCGCCTGTGAGGCGCTTATTTCGTCGTACTGCCATTCGTTTGAGATGCGGTCGTGGGTCTATCGGTTCGCAAACATCATAGGTGAGCGGAGCGGCCACGGCGTCATCTCCGACTTCATCTGGAAACTTCGCAAAAACCCGCACGAACTCGAGATCCTCGGCGACGGCAGGCAGACAAAATCCTATCTGGAGGTAGGAGAGTGTGTCCGCGCCGTGCAGTTCGGGATCGAACATTCCCACGACACGATAAACACCTTCAACATCGGATCTGAAGACTGGATCGACGTCGTCGCGATCGCCGATATCGTCGCAGAGGAGATGGGGCTCTCCGGTGTCCGCTACCGGTTTACCGGCGGTGCACGCGGCTGGGTCGGCGACGTGCCGAGGATGCAGCTCTCGGTCGAGAGACTCAAGGGTCTTGGCTGGCAGTGCAGGACCACCTCGGAAGAAAGTGTGCGCACGGCTGTTCGCGCCATGCTCGAATAACGGCGCACGGGTCCCCTCCAGGATGATTACGCCAAAGAGCATAAGCAATACAACGCCAAACGGAAGTACAGCAATTACCCGGCTATACTTGCAGCCGAATTGAAATATAATATCAAAACAGCACGAAGGGCATGCATGAAGTACGTCGTCATTCTCGGGGACGGTATGGCGGACGATCCGCTGGCCGAACTTGGGGGCAGAACACCCCTCGAATATGCAGACACACCGAATATGGACCGCATCGCCCGCGAGGGACGGTGCGGGATGCTCCGGACCGTCCCGGAGGGGTTCGAACCAGGGAGCGACATCGCGAACCTCTGCATCCTGGGCTACGACCCCCGCACCTTCTATACCGGGAGAGGGCCGCTTGAAGCGGCCAATATGGGAGTCGCCCTCCGGGACGGGGAGATGGCCTACCGCTGCAACCTGGTCACGGTTCGGGACGGGAAGATGGAGGACTTCAACGCCGGGCACATCTCGAGCGCCGAGGGTGCCGAACTCCTCCGCGCTCTGGACGCCGCACTCGGGAAGGTCCGGGTCTACCCGGGGGTCAGTTACCGGAACCTGCTGGTCGTCCCGGGGGCGCATGGAGCCGGGACCACCGCACCCCACGACATCGTCGGTCAGCCGGTGGCGGCGTTCCTCCCGCGCGGGGACGATGCTGAGGTCCTCCTCGACAGCATGGAGGTGTCCCGGGAGGTCTTTGCCGACCACCCGGTCAATCTGCGCCGTCGAGAGGAGGGAAAGACCCCGGCAACCGGGATCTGGCCGTGGAGCGGCGGGACAAGACCGTCGCTTACGCCTTTCCTGGAGAAATACGGACTTTCCGGGGGGATGATCTCCGCAGTCGACCTCCTGAACGGCATCGCACGCCTTGCCGGAATGGAGGTGATCCGCGTTCCGGGCGCCACCGGGTTCCTGGACACCGACTACGAGGCGAAAGCAAGGTACGCCGTCGATGCCCTCGACCGCCTCGACTTCGTCTACATGCACGTTGAGGCCCCCGACGAGGCCGGGCACATGGGAAGCGTGGAGGAGAAGGTGCGGGCAATCGAACGGCTCGACGAAGCGGTCGGGATCATCCTCGACCGACCGGACACGACCGTCGCGGTCCTCCCCGACCACCCGACGCCGGTACGGTGCAAGACCCACACCGCGGACCCGATACCGTTTGCGATACTCGGGAAAGGGAGGGACAACGTTTGTGCTTTTTCCGAGCGCGAGGCGGCAGAAGGGTCGTTCGGGCTCATGCAGGCGCCCGATCTCCTCCCTCTGCTCTTCTCAAGATGAACCGGCCCGGAACAGGGTCGGACGACCCGGCACCACCTTTTTGTAGTCGCTGTACACTACACCTATTCAGGTATGGAACCCCTGACGACAGAGAAGATCGGTGAGAGGATCCAGGAGATCGAGCAGCGTGTGGGGAGGCTCTCCCCGATGCAGAAGGTCCTCATCGGGACCGACGGGTCGGTGACAAACCTCCTCGAGATGGCAACCGGTCATCCCGTCACCATCACCACCCGGGTGCAGGATATCATCGCCGCCGACGCCGGGACGGCGGCGGCACTCGAGATCGAACCCGGAGACGAAGTCAATTACCGCATCGTCGAGTTAAAGGACAGCGTAACGGGAAAAGTCCTCATCTACGCGGTCTCCCGCACCCCGCTCCGGCGGCTTGCCCCGGAGTTCAGGCAGGACCTCATGAGGGCGGACATTCCCATCGGCAGGATCCTCCGCCGTCACCGGATAGAGTCGCGCCGGGAGATCACCGATGCCCGCATCGTCCCCGCCGGTACGGACCTGGCCCGGACATTCGGCGTTCATCGGTGCGAATCGATGCTCTCCCGGGAGTACCGGATCATCCACCGTGAAGAGCCGCTGATCGCAATCGAGGAGGTCTTCCCCTTCACGTCGTTTACGGACGAGATCAGAGTTCTGGTCGATGCTCCGTCCCGGATCCACATCACCCTGCTCGATATGAACGGCGCCTCGGGCAGAGTCGACGGCGGGGTCGGGATCACCCTCGACGAGCCCGGATGCGTCCTGGACGCGCGCAAAGGGCCGGACGTCAGCGTGCACGGCGGCGATGAGGAAGTCCGGCGCAGGGTCGCGGAGGCTGCCCGGACGGTGGCGAAAGGGCTTGGACTCCCCGGCGGCGCCGAAATCACGCTACATGCCGCCGCCCGGCAGCATGCAGGGCTCGGGAGCGGGACGCAGGTCGCGCTCGCCACCGCCGCCGCCCTCTGCCGGCTCTACGAACGGGACGCAGTCGTGTCCGACCTTGCGCGGATCGTCGGCCGCGGGGGGACGTCCGGGATCGGCACGGCGGCGTTCGAGCAGGGGGGGTTCATCCTGGACGGCGGGCACCGGTTCGGTTCTCCGGGAGGAAAGCAGGACTTCCGCCCGTCGGCGGCATCGCGGGGGGTGGCGCCGCCGCCGGTCCTCACCCGGCACCGCTTCCCGGAGGACTGGCGCATCCTGCTCGTCACCCCCGATACCGGTGCAGGGGCGCACGGGAGCGGAGAGGCCGATCTTTTCCGCACGTACTGCCCGGTTCCGCTAGATGAGGTGCGGGAACTCTGCCACGAGGTGCTCATGCGGATGATCCCGGGCCTGGTCGAGCACGACCTCGACCTCTTCGGCTCGGCGGTCAACAGGACTCAAACCCTCGGGTTCAAGAAGGTCGAGGTGGCCATGCAGCACCCGGTCGTTTCCTCGCTCATCGAGGCGACGGTTCAGGCCGGTGCCGCCGGTGCGGGCCTGAGCTCGTTCGGGCCGACGGTCTACGCCGTCGGCGATACGGATATGCAGGATGCGGCCCGCGCGGCGAGGGAGGTGCTCGGAGACTATGGGGGAAAGGTACTCCTGACGCGGGCGAGGAACTGCGGGGCGGTCGTGCGGGGGGAATGAAAGGAGATCCGTGATGCGGCGTCTTGAACAGGGATAATCGCCGTGGTGCCGACCGCTCACGTCGGATAGGGTTGCCCCGTGCCTTCCCGAACGACGCCCACGTACCGGTCTATGGATACCTGAAAGAGAAGAGTCGATGCGGCATCAGCCCCCTGCTTCATCACCAATCAGTGGGGGTAACTCTCATCATCTGCCGTTCGAAGGTCCGGATAAATAGTCGATGCGAGAACAGTTAATGGTTCGGCAGTCGGAAATGTGACGCGGCAGGCGTCCTCCATGCCCCGTCCGGAGCGCCGGGGTCACTACATGCTCAAATCCCGGCTGCCAGCGAAACCGTAAGCGGAGCAAACTATATATTGTTGCACGTTCCGTCTGGAACTCAACGCATCAAGGGGGAATACAGTATACCAGGTTATCTGCACGTGAAGCCTTTTTTCGGAGATATCAGCAGAGTTCCGGCGCCAGGAGCGACGAGGCCGGGTTTCAGACCGGGGCCTTCGAAGGGCAGCAAAAGGACTGCCGGGAGAACAGCGGCATGACGGCGATGCGGCTGCAGGCTGTCGGGGACGTGCTGCTCTGGACCAGGAACGGCAAAAAACCGTTTGCCCTGATACAGCACGAACTCCGGCAGAAGGACCTGCTCTTCGGGAACCTGGAGGCGGTCCTCTCCGAGAGCGGCACCGAAAGAAGAAAGCGCTGGATCAATGCAAACCCTCCTGAAGCAGGCGATTACCTCAAAGACGCCGGGTTCGACATCCTCAGCGTGGCGAACAACCACACGCTCGACATGGGCCGGGAAGGGCTCGAAAAAACTCTCGACGGCCTGGAAACCCGTCGTATCGCCTATATCGGAGGGGCACGGGGCGACAGACAGAGAGAACGGGGGCAGGTCCTCGAACGGAATGGGGTCCGGATCGGTTTTCTCGGCTACACGAGCGGGAGGTTTCGGTCACCCCCGGGTGTTACGCTTTCAAAACTGAAGAGAAGAACCGTCATCCAGGATATCAGGGCATTAAAGGACCGTTGCGATCATATCGTTGTCTCCCTGCACTGGGGGATCGAGAACGTCTATTACCCTTCCCCGGATCAGGTCAGACTCGCCCACGACTTCATCGACAACGGGGCGACCCTGGTTCTCGGACACCACTCTCACACAATTCAGGGGCTGGAAGAGTACAACGGCGGCCTGATCGCCTACTCCCTCGGGAACTTCCAGTTCGATACCGAACTCTTCAAGGAGGAGATCAAGAGTTCCATGATCCTCTCGGTAGACCTGGACCGGTACGGTATTCGGGATTACACAGTCACCCCCTGTGTCATCAACAGCAATTTCCAGCCCGCGGTGGCGGAAGGGCGGACCCGGGAACGGGTCAGGCACTGGATCGCGAAATGCTCGGACCGGGTGCAGAAAGGAGAGATCACCCGGAAATGGTGGTTTGAGCAGATCGGTGAGAATTACCTGACGTACAACATGGACAGTTACCGCTACCGGATCCGGCGGCACGGACTCGCGCCCCTGGTCGAATGCGGGGTCTGGCTGGTGACGCCGTTCTGCCTGAACTGCTATGCGGGTCTGATTAGAAAACGGTTGAGACAACGGCATGCGGGGGGGCATGCATGAAGATCTTGCAGGTCACCCCGTTCTTCAAACCGCTCTGGGAGGCGGGAGGGGTGGCACGGGTCGCGTACGACATCTCACACAACCTCCACCAGAACGGGCATGACATCACGGTCTATACGACGAACAGGAGCGTCTACCCAAACGACCTGCCCACGAACCGTCCGACCGGCGTCGACGGGATGAACGTCTACTACTTTGAGAATTTGCGAAAGTACGCCGGGGGCGCGACCCTGCCGGTGATACCCTACCGTATGCCTGAGGTTGCGAGAAAGAATGTGGCGCAGTTCGACCTGATCCACATCCACGACCATCGCACCCTGCTTACCGTCATTGCATCGCACTACGGGAGGAAATACGGCGTCCCCTATGTCCTCCAGGCGCACGGGGCGCTCCCGCAGGAAACAGGCTCGACCCATATGAAGCGGCTCTTCGACCGGCTCTGGTCGAAGAGGATACTCCTCGACGCCGCAGGAGTGATCGCACTCAACGAGACGGAAGCGGAGCGCTACCGCGCCCTGGGCATCGCTGAGGAGAAGATTGCAATCGTCCCTAACGGTATCGACCTTGCCGAGTACCCCAACCTTCCGCCCCGCGGCAGGTTCCGCGCGGCGTGGGGCATCGACGACGCCACGCGGGTCGTACTCTACCTGGGACGGTTCGATCCGACAAAAGGGATCGACCTCCTGATCCGCTCGTTTGAAAAGGTGGCACAGGAGGAAGACGACGTTGTCCTTATGCTGGTGGGAGGGGGTGTGGGCCACGACGGCAAGTTTCAGCAAAGGGTTCGGTCGCTCGGCCTCGAAGACCGGGTGATCTTCACAGGGTTCGTGAGCAAGGAGGATAAGATGGCTGCATACACCGACGCCGATGTCTTCGTGACGCCGAGTTTCACCGGGTTTCCGGTCACGTTCCTCGAAGCATGCCTTTGCGGAACGCCAATCGTGACGACGGGGCAGGGGGACCTGCTCGGATGGGTCGACAACACGGTCGGGTTCACAACCGCGTACACGCCGGAGGCCCTGGCCGATGCTATCGGGCGCCTGCTTGCCGACGACGCCTTACGGGCCAGGTTCGGCAAGCAGGCGAAGGAACTTGTTCGAACGCGGTACAACTGGCAGGCAATCATGCACGACGTCGAGCGTTTCTATGCGGGTATCGTAAACAACGGCCAGAGCAGGCGCCCGCCGGGAGGGGCCTGAACGAGACACCCCGGCAAATTTTTCTTAAAAAAACCAAAAAAGATTGGGCGGACCCGGGAACGGGTCCGAGAGTATCAACAGGTTTACGCGCTGGCAGGTGCAACCGTCATGCCCTCTGTCCGGACATTCTGGCCGCCTTCAACCAGGAACGCCTTCGGGGAGTCGGAGGTGATCTCACCGGTGTACTGGGCGTTCTGATTGTCCTTTGCCCAGACCAGCGTTTCGACCTGATCGCCGGAGGCGATGATGTCTACCGATGCGTCGCTGAACTGGCCGCCGAGACTTGAACCCTTACCGTCGATCCCGGCCGGGTTCACCATCTGGAAATTCTCGATCTGGACGTTGCTCGCGCGATCGATCTGGATACCGTAACCGTGCGAGTCGATGCTCGTGCAGTTCTCCATCACCAGGGAGGGGTTCGCAGAGCGGCACGGAGCACTGTAGTAGCCGGCCGGCTGTCTTTGGGTGTAGTCGGTCTTCCCGGCACCGGTGTCCTTCTCGACGCAATCATAGAGCTTTCCGCCGTTCGTCGTGTAGAAACCGTAGAGCGAGTTGCTCTCCGCCGTGCAGTTCTTGAACGTCACGTCGGCGTTCGGGGCGTAGTAGCCGGCCCCGAAGTAGTGGGTCGACATGTCGCTCTGCTGGTAGGGCCGGTCCGGGTAGGGCTTCTGCCCGTTGTTCCGGCTCACGCAGTTCTCAAGGACGGCGTCCGTCACCTTCGGGTCGAACTCGAAGTGGAATCCGGACTCGAGGTTACCCTCAGCGAGGCAGTTCGTCACCCGGAGACCCTCGATGTCGTTTAACTCCGCAAAGTCAAACCCGGTGATCCAGGGGTTGAACGCACCTTTGCTCCCGCAGTTGATCGCGGCACAGTTCTCGTAGCGGACGTCCTTGATCACCTTGTTCGACGAACCCCAGGCGTTGTGGAGGAACCCGTAGGTCCCGGTGTCCACGGCCTTGCAGTTGACGAACTCGATGTCCTCGAGGGTCGGAGCGTATACCGCCGGATCGTGAATCAGGAGGAAAACCGCCTGAATGCTTGCATCCGCGGTTCCCGTGAGGTTGTGGACCGCAGCATGGCTTGCCCGGACGGTGATCACGCCGAGCCACTTGACGCCGCTGCTGTAGCCGCTGCCTTCGACGTGGAACCCGTCGAGGGTCACATGCTCACGGTCGACGTCGATGCGCCCGTCGTTGGTGAACACGAGGTTCGTCGCATCCGGGCCCTGGCCGGAAAGCGTCGTCCCCGCCGGCGGTGCGATGACACCGGCACAGTTGAACGTGCCTTCCGAGAGAGCGACCGTACCGCCCTCGGGCAGTGCGGCGAGCGCTGCCTGGATCTCGGCCTGGTCGTTGACTCCATCACAGACATAGTCTGCCTGGTTCTTGGACAGTTCGGTACTATCGCTTGCAGCCACGGTGAGCGTGGCCGGGCTTGCAGACTCGGCTGCACTCACCGGAGCGAGTGCCGGAACAAGGAAACACGCCAGGAGTAGTGCAGTCAGTCTGAGTATGTTTTTCCTGTCTATCATGCCATTCAGCCTCTCTGTGAGGTATCACTACCGTCTTTTGATTGGTGTATAAATATTTTATTCAAAAAATAAAATTGCGGAGAATTATTGGCTTAGAATATAAACCTTCGAGCATCAGCCGGTTCGGAAGAAGGCGGAGCAGGGCGAAGAACAAGCGGTGCAGAAAAATATTATACTATCAGTTTCCGGAAAATCGGAAATTATAAATATTCGCGCCGGACCCCCTCCGATCACCCATAACGACCCATTCTAAATCGCTTTCCGGCGGTGTGGATGAGAGATCGGCTCCGTGCGCCTGGATGACCGCGGGACCCGGACCCTCGCTGCACGGCGATGGTGTGAAACGACGGGAAGATAGCCCCATCGACCGGAAATCAGGCTCACGGGCGCCGGATGCACCCTGAGCACTGGAGCGGGCAAGACCGCACGGGGCTCAAGACCACCCTTTCCGGGGGCACAAATCTATATACAGCCTCCTCACAGAGGGAGGCCTATGCGAGTGGCCTGTCTGACCTTCTGGTTCTACGATTACACCATCCAGATGGCGAACGAACTTGCCCGGCACACCGAGGTGTTGCTGCTGCTGCCGGACTACCGGTCGGAGGAGTACCTGGAGAGCATCGACCCGGGGGTGAAAGTCCATATCTTCGGCTACTCACGACACGCCGGGAAATTCGGTCCGTCATGCTACCCGGTGCTCAGGGAGATCGTCGCCGCAATCAACGACTTCGAGCCAGATATCGTCCACTTCCAGGTGAACAACCCCATGCTCTGCCCGCTCCTCCCCATGCTCCGGAATTATCCGCTGGTGGCGACGTTCCACGACGTTGAACCGCATCCCGGCGAAGACCGGCTCCTGGATATTGGCTCCCACCTCTACCGTCTCACTCTGTTCGTATCAAGATTCTTCCCCGACCGGATCTTCGTCCACGGGAAAGCACTCAGGGATATCCTGGTGAAAAATTACCGCATCCCCGACCGGAAGGTGCATGTCATCCCGATCGGCGAGCACGAAGTGGCGCCGTTTATAAAGTTCGAGCAGCAGGGCCGGGAACCGGAAGGCCGTCGGGTCCTCTTCTTCGGCCGCATCCACCGCTACAAAGGGCTCGACTACCTGATCCAGGCCGAGCCGCTCATCACCCGGGAAGTTCCGGACGCCCGGATCGTCGTCGCCGGGACGGGCGAGGATTTCGCCAGATATGAGATGGCGATGGCGAACAGGGACGCATTCGAGGTCTACAACTATCGAGTCCCCTACGAGGAGGGGGCCCGGCTCTTCCAGCAGGCGAGCGTCGTGGCGCTCCCGTACGTCGAAGCATCCCAGAGCGGCGTCATACCGACCGCCTACGGGTTCCGAAGGCCGGTGGTGGTCACGGATGTAGGGAGCCTGCCCGAGGTCGTCGACGACGGAAAGACCGGATATATCGTGCCCGCACGCGACCCGGCCGCGCTGGCCTCTGCAATCGTGAGCCTGCTCAAAGACCCGGCGGCGTGCCGGCTCATGGGAGAACAGGGCTATATAAAACTGAAGACGGACATGGCCTGGTCCACGATCGTGCAATCTCTCTTCGCGGTCTACGGTGAGCTCGCGGCTCCCCCGGGAAAGCCTGCAGACGGGGCACCCGCCGGGACAGCCTCCGTCGTCGGAAAAGAGCGTTGATCTCCCGTGCCTCCCGGCGGAAACCGTTGCAGCATGAGGAAGGGATGCCGCAAAAGGCCGGGTTGGCGAAATCCATTAATAGATGGACCTAAGAGTAGGTGCAGTGATACGGCACCGAACGCTGCCTGCATGCCACCGAAAAGGGAGAGACGTCTCTCGGACACAGGATCGGCCAGGGATTCACCAGAGGTACGTAGACCATGCACCTGCTCAACCCGTTCCAGATGAACGACTGGGATAACAAAACATTTTTTTGGGCATTCCAGGCATTCCAGATTGCCTTCATCGGTGTAGTCTCTCTGGGTCTCGTCGGGTATCATATCCCGATTGCACGAGAGGCCCTGGCCTTTCTCTACCTCACCTTCCTGCCCGGGGTCCTCGTCCTGAAGGCACTCAGACTCCACAATCTCGGCACGATCGAGACGGCGCTCTACTCCGTCGGGCTGAGTCTTGTCGTTCTCATGCTTACCGGCCTCGCCGCCAACACCGTCTACCCGCTGCTCGGGTATGCACGGCCGTTCTCGTTTGCAATCCTCTTTCTCACGATCATCGCCGTCGTGCAGGTCCTGCTCTACCTCGCGCTCACCAGAGACCGGGAGCATGCCGCCGTGAGCCCCGTGGTAGAGGTTAGTTTTCCACCCTCCCCCGCGGTACCGTTCCTTGCGCTGCTCCCGTTCCTTGCGATCATCGGGACGCACATGCGCGACGAATACCACATGGTCACCCTGCTCTTCCTGCTCCTCGTCCTCGTCGCCGTCACCGGGATCGCTGTCGGGTTCGACCGCCTCGTCCCGGCGTCCGCGTATCCGTTGGCGGTCTACACAATCGCGCTCGCGCTCCTCTACCATACCGCGTTGATATCGGAGTATGTCTGGGGCTACGATATCCATCACGAGCTCCACCTCGTAAACAGCGTGCTGATACCGGGGCTCTGGGACATGAACATCCCGTATAACACGAATGGAATGCTCTCCGTCGTTGCGCTCGTCCCCACCTACTCGCTCATCTGCGATCTCGATCCCATCTGGGTCTTCAAGATCATCTACCCCCTCCTCTTTGCGCTCGTGCCGCTCGGGCTCTACCGGGTGATAGAAAAACAGACGAGTCCGAAGATCGGATTTTTCTCGATCTTCTTCTTCGTCGCGTTCTTCACCTTTTATAACGAGATGATCTCCCTTGCCCGCCAGCAGATCGCCGAACTCTTCCTTGCGCTGACGGCGTTCGTGATGATCGACAAGGTCATGGACAGGGGCAGACGGGCATTCCTCATGGTCACGTTCGGCTTTGCCATGATCGTCTCGCATTACGGCCTCTCGTACATCTACCTCTTCTCGCTCATCCCGGCATGGCTGCTCCTGGTCGTTTTCGAACGCCTGCAGGTCCGGCTGCCGGAAAAAATCACCGAACGGTTTGGTTTCCTGAAGATCGACCCGCTCGCCCCGGCGGGGACCGGCGGGGGAAGATCGGTCCGGACGCTCGCCCTCCCTTACATCCTCATCTTTGCCGCCCTCGCCTACCTCTGGTACTCGACGGTAGCCGGAGGTATGGCATTTGCCACCATTGCCGGCATCGGGGACAGGATAGGGGATACTCTCTTTTCAAACTCCCTCAGCCCGAAAGCCGCTCAGGGGATGCAGATCCTCACCACTCAGTCGATCACGCCCCTGCACAGTCTGGCAAAAGTCGTCCATATCGCCACCCAGGGGCTCATCGCCGCAGGACTGCTTGCAACCCTCACGGCAAAGCGCGGGCGGTGGCGTATCGAGCCCGAGTACCTCGCCATCTCGCTTGTCTTCTTCCTCATCAACGTAGCCGGGATTATCGTCCCGTTCTTTGCAAGCTCGCTCAACACCAGCCGACTCTACCATATCACCCTGATCTTCCTTGCCCCGTTTGCGGTCATCGGCGGTATAGCGCTCTATGAGACGTTGATCGGAAAAATACACGGTTTCAAGGTTGTTCCGTTCATGAGAACGGCCTATCAGGCGCTATCGGTATTTTTTGTCGTGTTCTTCCTCTTCAACAGCGGGCTCATCTACCAGGTCGTGAACGACAGCCCGACATCGATGGCGCTTGAAACCACCGAAGATAAACCGGTCTTCAACGGCAAAGAGGTGCAGGGAGCAAAATGGCTCTTCCAGGAAGGAGGGAGCGAGCGCCCCATCTACGTTGACGGCACGCGCTGGTGGCTCCTGCTGGGGTTCGATCCGGACCATCAGCGATACCTCCCGGCAAACGCTTCACTGATGGAGCCGAGTTCGTATCTCTACTTCGGCACTTACAACCTGGTGCGGGAGAACGTCAGGATCGAGGCGCAGAAGGGCACGGTCACTGTGGCGGGCTATACCGACGCCGTGCAGTACATCCGGGACCGGAACCGGATCTACGACAACGTCGGTGCCGTCGTGTATTACCGGTGAAGAACAGGCGATTAGATCCAGCCCTTCTTCTTCAGGATCACGCCGATCAGGACCGTGCCTGCCGCATACGTGCCGAACCACGCATACCCCATGCCGATGAGGCCGAACCGGTTCATCATGGTATACCCAAGCCCGAGCAGGGCGACACTGATGAACCCGCTGACAATCATGAGGCTCCGGATATCGTTTCTGACCTTTGCGATGGATATGAAGGTCTGGCAGAGGGAGACAAAGAGAGCGGATGCGGCGAGCACCCGGAGCAGGGCCATCCCTTCGACGTAATCCTTGCCGATCAGGTTGAGGATCGGCTCCCCGAAGAGGGAGAGCCCGATGATTGCAGGTATCAGCAGGGCGAACATGCTTGCAAGCGTCCGGAGCACGCTCTTCTTCATCTCCCCTCCGTGACTCCCCTCGACGAAGAGCGAGGTCGTAAACGCGTACGGGATCATGAAGAGGATCGAGACGATTGCGTAGGTGATGTAGTAGTTGGCGGTGCTCTCCGCCCCCAGCACGTGAAGCACCATGATCGGGATGACCATGTTCGGAGCGGACATCAGTATCCCGGCGACGTATGCACCGGCGGAGAATTGCCATGCTTCCCGCAGGAAGGCCCGGTCCACGCCCAATTCCGGCCGGATGGAGCACCGGGAGAGGAGAACAAGGGCAAAGGCGAGGCCGATGATAAACGAGAGACCGAAGGCGCTAAAGATGCCCGTCGCCCCGAGGAAGACCAGGGGAAAGAGGAAGAGAATCCTCGACCCGTAGATCAGGTTCAGGGTGAAGTAGTGTTCGGACTTTCGGAGAGCATTGAACGCACCCTCAAGGACCCAGGTGATGGAGTAGGCTCCTAGGATGGCGAGGTAGAGCGGCGCGATTGTCCGGACAATTGTAAGTTCGGGGGATACGACGTCCACTGCGGCGATGAAGGCGAGCCCCGCACCGAGCGCCGCCGCGGTCGGTACGAGGAGGGCGGTTCCAAGCACCTTGTTCTTGTCACGGGTGGGAAAAAACCGGATAACCGACTGGTCCAGGCCGAGCCGGGAGATGAGGATGAGAAGCCCCATGGACGACATCAGGGCAGTAGCAATGCCCACATCAGCCTGGGAGTAGAGCCGGGCCGCGATCATCCAGAAGAAGAACCCAAATCCCGCAGCGACAAACGACGACGCCATGATGAAGAAGGAATTCCGGATAAGCGGCTCCTGAAACTGCTGTCTGACCTCGCTGAAATTTTTGGGGAGTGCTACTGCCATCGGGCCGCCAGTATTGGGCGGAACCTATATAGATGTATCCGCCGCTTCCGCTTCGATGGAAGAGACGTTCCGGCGTCGTCTGTCCGGCAGGGTTCACAGACCATGAGAAAAGGTTAAGATCATAGCCACGAGATATGGAGCGGCAACTGCGGGCGGAATAATCGGGGAGACAGGTGGATAGCCTGCCTCCCGGAAGACGTTACAGTGATGAAACTCTGCCGAAGAAGAAGTCGGCGAGCAGAGCAACATCCTTCCAGCCCGCGGTGCCGTCTCCATCAAGATCGGCAGCCGCACTGGGGTCCGTCTTTCCCTGCGCCATATCGGCGGCGATTATCACGTCGGCCCAGTCCACGCTGCCATCTCCGTTGAGGTCTCCCTTCACGGGAGCCTGCTGGGCTCCGACGACGATCTTTTTACTCATAACGTTGTTCTTCTCATCGCTCTCTGCAATCCGGTTGACATCGTCCACGGTGGCCTTCACGGTGTGAGTGCCGAGGGCGGCCTTCCAGGTTGCACCGGCCGAACCGCCGTTTGCAGTCAGCGTGACCCATGCGCCCGGAGCAATCGACCGGGTGTAGGTGTCGGACCAGACGCCCGAACCGGCGGCACCGTCGTCGAACGTGAAGAGGACGCCGTGTTTAGCGCCCGCAGGCGTCGCGGCGTCACCCTGGTTCTTGACGGTCGCCTTGAGCGTCACCGCATCCCCGGAGGCCGGGTTTGCCGGCGTCCAGGAGATATCGGTCACCACCAGGTCCGGCTTCCCGGAGGGGGCCGGGGTGGTGGGGACCGGCGTCACGGGGACGGTCGGGGTCGGAGTGGGTACCGGCGATCCGGTGGGCGTCACCCTGACGTTCTGAAGGGTCGCCTGACCGGCCGGAACCGTGCCGACGACGGTCACGCCGGAGGAACCGGCAGGGAGGGTCTTTGAGATAATCTCCATGTCCTTAACAAGGACGTTCCGCGTGCCGTAGCCTTCGATTACAAAGGGCTTTGCAGCATCGGAGACGATCTGTCCGGAGAAGACGGTGTTCTCGTTCTCCTTCGCCCAGACCAGCGTCTCCACACGGTTGCCCGATGCGTAGATGCTCACCTCGGCGTTGTCGAACTGGCCGTTCGTACCGCCGAGGCTCGAACCCTTACCGTTGTACCCGACCGGATCGATCAGGTAGAAGTTCCGGATTTTCACATTGTTCGCGAGATCTACCTGGAGGCCGTAGCCGTTCGAGGTGATGCTCGTGCAGTTCTCCATCACCAGGGAGGGGTTCGCAGAGCGGGTCGGGACGCTGTAGTAGCCGGCCGGCACCCGGTAAGAGAAGTCGGTCCTTCCGATACCGGTGTTCTTCTCGACACAGTTGTAGAGCTTTCCGCCGTTCGTCGTGTAGAACCCGTTCATGGAGTTGCCCTCCGCCGTGCAGTTGAGGAACGTCACGTCGGCGTTCGGGGCGTAGTAGCCGCATCCGAAGTAGTGGGTCGACATGTCGTTCGGGTTGTAGGCCCGGCTCGGGAAGGGCTTCTGCCCGTTGTTCCGGCTCACGCAGTTCTCAAGGACGGCGTCCGTCACCTTCGGGTCGAACTCGAAGTGGAATCCGGACTCAAGGTTGCCCTCAGCGAGGCAGTTCGTCACCCGGAGACCTTCGATGTCGTTTAACTCCGCAAAGTCGAACCCGGTGATCCAGGGGTTGAACTGACCGTACTTGCCGCAGTTGATCGCGGCACAGTTTTCGTAGCGGACGTCCTTGATCACCTTGTTCGACGAACCCCAGGCGTTGTGGAGGAACCCGTAGGTCCCGGTGTCCACGGCCTTGCAGTTGACGAACTCGATGTCCTCGAGGGTCGGAGCGTATACCGCCGGATCGTGAATCAGGAGGAAAACCGCCTGAATGCTTGCATCCGCGGTTCCCGTGAGGTTGTGGACCGCAGCATGGCTTGCCCGGACGGTGATCACGCCGAGCCACTTGACGCCGCTGCTGTAGCCGCTGCCTTCGACGTGGAACCCGTCGAGGGTCACATGCTCACGGTCGACGTTGATGCGTCCATCGCGGGTGAATTTCAGGAATGTCTCCGATTCACCTTCCCCCATCAGAGTAGAGCCTGCTTTGGGAGCAATGATCCCCGCACAGTTGTATGTGCCGCTGGAAAGGAGGACAACACCGCCGGATGATGGCAGGGCATTCAGTGCTGCCTGAATCTCCACATGATCATTGACCCCGTCGCAGACATAGTCGGCCGCTGCTTTGTCGGCCGCACTACTGTCGCTTGCCGCGACAACCACGTCGGGGGTCGTCTCGAGTGCTCCGACAATCGGGACAAGCCCGACGATCAGGAACACCGCGATTAGAAGCTTCGTTGTCCGTCTATCTCGCACTATCTCACCTCTTAGGAGGCATTGCATTATCTGATGCCTCAAATTTAAAATGTTTTTCAAATTGATTAAACGCATAATATATGCCAGAACTTCAAATAAATCAATATATTTGCTTAAAATTGGTAATTTTTACAATTTTAAGTGGTGAAGTAGAAATAGAAAGGCACATATATAATATAAAATTTTATCATGGAAGCGCCGGAGAATGACCGCCGGAACATGAGATCCCGGGGGACTATCTGGACCGGCCAACGGGACCCGGAGACCCATTATAATTCTTAAAAGAATATAAAATAATGAGAATTTAAGGGCTTGCATCTCCGTCCCCCGGGACGGCAGGCCGACCCCCTGCCGCACCCCGGGAGACATCAACGGCACCACCCCGCGCAAGACACCCCGACCGCACGAGAGCCCCGGAAATGACGCCGGGTACCGGCCTTCCGGTCGAACCCGGCGGCGGACCTCCGGGCGGGTGCAGGGTCCCGAACCGACACGGCGAGCATCATTGCTCTTTCGAGGTGACCGCCACGTTCTCAAACGTCACCGCCCCGGAAGGCACCGTATTTGTGAGGATTACACCGTTAGTGAACGGCGCGAGGTTTGCGGAGACAATCTCCATATTCTTGATCCGAACATTGCGGGTGCGGTCCCCCTCGATCACGAACGGCTTTGCCGTGTCCGAGACTATCCGCCCGGAATATTCGACATTTTCGTTATTTCTCGCCCAGATCAGCGTCTCGGCCCGGTCCCCCGAGGCATAGATGTTTATCACGGAGTTAGACAACGGCCCGCCCTGCGACCCCCCGAGGTCCGTCGCCTTTCCGTCAATCCCGACCGGATTCACCAGGTGAAAGTTCTTAATCCAGACATCGCTTGCAAGGTCGATCTGGAGGCCGTAACCATTGGAATCGATGCTCGAACAATTTTCGAGCACCAGGGACGGGGATATGGACCGGGTAGGGGCAGCGTAGAATGACGCCGGCTGGACTATCCGGTAGTCGTCCTTCCCGGCGCCGACGGATTTATCGATGCAATTGTAGAGTTTGCCGCCATTGGTGGCGTAGAACCCGTACCGGCTGTTCCCCTCGGAGTAACAACTGATGAAGGTGACATCTCCCCGGGGGGCATAGTAGCCGCACCCGAAGTAGTGCGTCGACATATCATCTTCCCGGTAGGTCTTCGTCGGGTAGGCTTTTTGTCCGTTATTCCTGCTGATGCAGTTCTCAAGAATGCAGTCCCGCTTCTCGGGGTCCCACTCGAAGTGGAACCCGGATTCGAGGTTGCCTTCCGCAAGGCAGTTCGTCACCCGGAGACCCTCGATATCGTTTAACTCCGCGAAATCGAACCCGGTGACCCAGGGATTGAACTGACCATACCTGCCGCAGTTGATCGCGGCGCAGTTCTCGTAGCGGACGTTACGGATCACTGTATTCTCCGTTTCCCAGGCGTTGTGGAGGAACCCGTAAGTCCCGGTGTCCACAGCCCTGCAGTTGATGAACTCGACATCCTCGAGGATGGGCGCGTAGACGTCCGGGTCGTGGAGCAGGAGAAAGACCGCCTGAGTGCTTGCGTCGGCGGTTCCCTCAACGGCGAGGACCTTCGCGTGACTCGCATAGAGGGTGACCACACCGAGCCAGCGGTCGGGTTCGATATCCGGGTAGTCGGTGCCCCGGACATGAAAATTGTAGAGTGTGACGCGTTCCTGTGAGACATTGAGCCGCCCGTTCCTGCTGAACTCGAGAAATGTTGATTCCGGCCCTTCCCCGCGAAGCATGGCATTTACGCCGGGGTAGATGCTCCCCGTGCAGGAGAACGTCCCTTCGGTCAGAGCGACCGTGCCGCCCGATGCCGGCAATGCGTCGAAGGCAGCCTGAATATCAAGGTGATCCCCGGTCCCGTCGCACCGGATATCGGCCCGGGCTTTCGACGCGGAGGTGCTATCGCTTGCCGCAACGACAATCGTCGGCCCGGGCACCTCCGGGGGCGCTACCGGCGTCGTGGGAATCGGGGTGAACGGCGGGGGAGGAGGAGGCGGGAGCGCCGGGCCCGGCGGATAGAAGTGCATGACCAGCACGACGGCGCCGATCACCGAGAGTATAAGAGCGATGGCAATGAGAGTGCGCCTGTCTCCAGGCCCAAGAGGGGGTCTTGCCGACATGGGGTGATTGACCTTGCCCGTTATTTTTCTTCGGCGCCGTGAACGTGAGAGGTTGCCGTCCCGGGTTCACATCGAACCGCAACGTCTTCTGCCCGGCCCATACCCCTATGAGGCAGAAGTACCATTTAAGGGTTTAGCCGACCCGCTCTCGCAGACGGGTTCGGCTCCGAAGCCGGAAAGGCCGACGGGGATTTTTCAGCCATCCTCCGGTTCAACCACCCGTGCGTGAAGCAACGGTGGCCGGGTGCTATGCCGTTTTGTTGACCGCAAGCACCCTGAGGCCGGAGAGGTCCACCCCCACCCGATCTCCCTCGACCAACACCGGCAAAGCGGCATCGGAGATGACCCTGCCCGAGTAGGTGACGTTACTGTTATTCACGATATAGACCAGCGTTTGTGGCCGGTCTCCCGATGCGACAAGATCGACGGTCGAGTTGGAGAGACCCGCATCGATCGTCGAGTTCACCAGGAATTTCCCGGAAGGGCAACCCAATACCGCGCCGATTCCGTCTATGCCTGCCGGATCGGTCATGGTGAAATTCCTGATGAGCGCGTTCTTTGTGCCGCAGACAAACAGGGCCCAGCCGTTTGAATCAAGACTCCGGCAGTGCTCCATCACAAGAGAGGGGTTCTCTGAGACGGGCAGGGACTGGAGAACGCAGTAGGAGATGGGCCCTGGAGAGGAGCCGCCGGACGAGATCCGCCCGGTGCCGTTCTCGGCACAGTTGTAGAGGAGCATACCCTTCGGGTTGACGATAAAGAACCCAAACGCGCTGTTCCCTTCGGCCAGGCAGTTTATCAGCGATACCTGCCCTCCCGGAAGGTAGAAGCCGGACCCGAAGAAGTCCGGATTGCCCACCAGGTAATCTTTGGGATGTGGTTTCTGCCCGTTATTCCGGCTCGTACAGTTAATGAGGACGCAGTCCCGCTTCTCGGGGTCCCACTCGAAGTGGAACCCGGATTCAAGGTTGCCCTCAGCAAGGCAGTTCATCGCCCGGAGACCCTCGATGTCGTTTAACTCCGCAAAGTCGAACCCGGTGACCCAGGGGTTGAACTGACCATACCTACCGCAGTTGATCGCGGCGCAGTTCTCGTAGCGAACGTTACGGATCACCGTGTTCTCCGTTCCCCAGGCATTGTGGAGGAACCCGTAGGTCCCGGTGTCCACGGCCCTGCAGTTGACGAACTCGACGTCCTCGAGGATGGGCGCGTAGACGTTCGGGTTGTGGAGCAGGAGAAAGACCGCCTGGATGCTTGAATCGGCGGTGCCCGTGACGTTGTGGACCCGGGTGCCGCTTGCATAGATGGTGAGCACGCCGAGCCACTGGCTGAGATCGAGGGTCGTGTTCGTACTTGCATTCACGTAGCCGGACCCCATGATATGAAACCCGTCCAGGGTAATGGATTCCCTGGAAATGTTGAGCATCCCGTTCCGGCTGAACGAAAGGTTTGTTTTTTCCGGGCCCTGACCGAGGAGCGTCGTGCCTGACGCCGGAACAACGCTTCCCGAACAGTTGAACGTGCCCTCCGAGAGAACGACCGTCCCGCCGCCCGGCAATGCGGTGAGCGCCGCCTGGATCTCCGCCTGGTCGTCGAGACCGTCGCAGATGTAGTTCGCCTGCATCTTGGATGCCGGGCCGCTATCGCCGGCCGCCACAACGAGCGACGGCGCCGATGCTGCAGCAACGCTCTGGGCAAGCAGAAGGCCAAAGACAATGGCGACCAGAAGTGGGCGGAGCGCGGCCTCCCGATATAAAACACCCCGTATGTACTCCAGGATTACGGAAAGGCGCATACAATACCACCAATTTCTTCAAAGACCCAAAAACGGAGTCTCAATGCTTCGCCGCCATCGCACGGGTTCGCGCAACGTCTGGTAAGCCCGGCCAGATATAATTTCGCAACTATAAAAATCAGAGGTGCGGCAATATCCATATCTCCCCAGAATCCAGATCTTCAACCGTTTCGAGCGGGAGCGGGCGCCGCAAGCAAAGCAGCACCACAATTCATACCCAATCGGGATTCCAGGATTGGGATCACCGCCGAAAACCGGAGTGCCGAGTCCGGGACCGGGCTTGAAGGAAGAGAGGAATGTTGCAGGCCGCCGGTGGGATTGTATATAATGGAATACAAATATTTACAGGAATATATGTCCAGAAAGAAGGAAGTCACCATCGGGATCACCGTCAACCTCGATAACTATGAGAACCTTCGTCTCGAGGTCAAGGGAGATGTAGAGGCCCATGAGGATGTGGACGACCTTATCACGTTCCTCGACGGGATGCTTGCACGATTCGGGCGCGGTGATGCGGCGACCGCAGAGCGGGTGAATGCGTATCGCCGACGCGTTCTCGCGGCCAGACCTGCAGAGCCACAGGCATCGGCGGCCACACGAGCGGCCCCGGAAGAGATGCCAGCAACCACCGCAGCGGAACCGACGCACCGGACAGAAGAGGATGTCTGCCCTTCGACCGATGTCATCGCGGCAGCGATCCCCCCGGCGCCGGAGCACCCGGAGCCTCCCCGAATCCCGGAACCGCCTGCAAAACAGGAGGAGAAAAACCCGGAGCCGGCCCGACCGGTACAGACACCGCAGCAACAGGAACCGGCCATAGCAAAGCCGGCCGCCGCCCCGGGAGAAGACGTCTGCGAGATATGCGGGGCAGCAGTTTCGAAATCGCAGGCAAAACTCTCCCAGCTCTTTATGGGTAAAACGCTCTGTAAAAAGTGCATGGAACAGCCATAAACCCCGTTAATGGGAAATACCAATCTGGAGGTTATATATACTACAATACCCGAGGAATTTATTATGAAGAAGAACCTGCTCATGTGGGACGAGACGCTTTTTCGGGACCCCGACGTCTTCGAGATCGATTATGTCCCCGAGCAGTTCAATCATCGTGATGCCCAGATCAGGGAACTCGCCTTCCAGGTTCAGCCGGGCCTGCGGGGGGGGCGACCCCTCAATACCATCTGCCGGGGTCTTCCCGGGACGGGGAAGACGACAAGCGTCAAGAAAATTCTCGCCGAGATCGAGGAAAACACCAAGAAACTGGTCCCCGTCTACATCAACTGCCAGATCGACAACACCAAGTTCGCCGTCTTTTCGCAGATCTATCGTCGGGTTACCGGGCACTCGTTGCCTGCATCAGGTACGTCGTTCAAAAAGGTCTTCGACGCCATAGCCAGGACTCTGCTGCGAGAGAAGCAGGTGCTCCTGGTGACGCTCGACGATGCGAACTACCTCCTCTATGAAAACGAGATCAACCATGTCCTCTATCCCCTGCTCCGCTCCCACGAGGCCTACCCGGGAGTCCGAATCGGCGTAATCGCCATCGTCAGCGATATGTCCGTCGCCCTGCAAAGCGAGGTGGACACCCGGGTGGCGTCGGTTTTTCGGCCTACCGAGATCTACTTCCCCCCCTATTCGGAGGAGGAAGTTCACGGCATCCTTGAGGAGCGGGTCCTGCAGGGGCTCTACCCGAACATTCTCCGGCCGGATATGCTGGATCTCGTGGTGGAGCAGACGATGAAGAGCGGCGACCTCCGCGTCGGCATCGACCTCCTCAAACGGGCGACCCTCAACGCCGAGAAGGAGGCACGTCGTTCTATCGAGCGTGAGGACGTCTGCAAGGCATACGAGGTTTCCCGGTACCTGCACCTGGCCTACTCGCTCCGGACGCTCAAGGCCGAAGAGAGGACGGTGTTAGGCAGGATTGCAGAGATGGCTGCCCGTGACGACCGGGAGATGAACGCCGGGGAAGTTTACCGTTTTGTCAAGGAGAAGGCGGGGGTCAGTTACACCAGATACTACGCGATTCTTCAGAAGTTTGATTCGATGCGGCTCTTAAACCTCAATTATCGCCAGGGAAAGGGGCGAACCCGTCTGATCAGCCTCCGCTACGATCCCGGGCGCGTGCTGGAACACCTGGGGCAGGGGCAGACGGTCTGACTGACGGCGTTTATTTCGTGCTCGGTGTTGGGCGCCACACTCCCGCGATTCAGCATAGATAGGTCGGCCACTTCACCATCTGTTCCTGGAAGTCGATGGTTTCGCCGTCGACTACAAAGGTACCATCCCCGTTGTGATGGATGACCCGGCGTTCCGCGCGCTCCGGATCGACCCAGGCCTTAACCACCTCCAGGATGAAGAGGTTGTACCTGTCGACCAGACCTGCATCCGCCACCTGGCACTCGAGATTGACGGGGCACTCGGCCACGAGCGGCGGCTTCACCTGTCTAGCAGGCATTGGCGTCAGACCAAAGGCATTGAACTTGTCGATATCCCGGCCAGAACAGTTGCCGATCGCGACCACCCTGGATGCGAGATCGACCGCGGGAACGGCGATCACACACTCCCCCGTCGCACAAAGCGCTGTGAAACTGTGATCCCAGGGCCCGATGATGCAGCCGATCAAAGGACGGCTGTCGTCTATCACCATGTGGTAACTCATCGTCATGATGTTATTGTGCCCGTTATCCACGGTCGTCACCAGCACGACCGGCCCCGGCTCGATGAAGCGATACACCCTGTCCAGCGGAATCTCATTCATGGATCATCATCTCTTCGTGCATCTCGATCACTCATTAGGTCATTGCTCCGCATCGGAGACCGGTACCTCCGGTCGAGAACCGGAGTAAGGTCTATCGGAAGCACCGATCTCAATATTAATCCGAAAACTTCTCGCTCCCCTTCCGGGACCCCGGATCGGGTCGGGGTTATCTTACGGGCCCGCAATCCATTCATAATCCTTATCTATTTCCCCACCGTTTGTACTCTGATGAGGTTTTCCACATGCTCAGCGTAAACGAACTGGCACTGGATATTTTTGAGGAACTCTTCGAATACGCCGAGGAGTTTCATGCCGTCCCGCACGAGCTCGATAACGGCGCACGCATTGTTGACTGCGGCGTCAGCACCAGCGGCGGGTACCTGGCAGGAAGACGGTTCACCGAGATCTGCATGGGCGGACTCGGTGAGGTCGACATCGCGATGGGCCGGGTCAAGGACGTCCCGATCCCGTTCATCGAGGTCAGCACCGACTTCCCGGCCATTGCATGCCTCGGCTCCCAGAAAGCGGGCTGGACGGTCAACGTCAATAAGTATTTCGCCATGGGCAGCGGCCCTGCACGGGCACTCTCCCTGAAGCCCAAGCACACCTACGAGGTCATCGACTACGAGGATGAGTTCGATTACGCGGTCATCTGCCTTGAGAGCGACCACCTCCCGAACGCAGGCGTGATGGAGAATATCGCCGAAGCCTGCAACGTGGACGTTGCAAATACCTGCGCGGTTGTGGCCCCCACGGCGTCGGTCGTCGGCTCAACCCAGGTTGCCGGCCGCTGTGTCGAGACGGCGGTCTACAAACTCAACGAACTTGGTTTCGACACGAAGAAGATCACCGCCGCGATCGGCCACGCCCCGATCGCCCCCGTCAAGAAGGACGGCACGAAGGCGATGGGCAGCACCAACGACGCCACGATCTACCACGGCAGCATCATGCTGACGATGAACGCGCCGGAGATCAAGGATTACCTTGACAGGATTCCGAGCAACAAGTCCCGGGGATACGGCAAACCGTTTTATGAGATCTTCAAGGAAGCCAACTTCGACTTCTATCAAATCGACACCTCGCTCTTCTCGCCGGCCGAGGTCGTCATCAACGAACTCTCCGAGGGCGCGGTCTACCACGTGGGAGCCGTCAACCCCGACGTGACGTTGAAGTCGTTCGGCTTCATCTGAACCTCTTTTTTGCGGCCGGACCCGGCGATCCTTTGTACGTAATCGGGCGGCAGCAGGAGCTGCCGTGAAGAATGGCGGACGACTCATGCATGGCTGTCCGCGGGAGGGCAGGGGACCGGACGATACGGTCTCTTACGCGAAGAATGATTTCCCCGAAGGGGAAGGAGTTCGAGAAAACCCGTCTTCGACCATTCCGGGGATCGGCGACGGGACGCTCCGGAACCCCGAAGAGATGCCGCCCCTCTGCCCCGGGATCTCCGAGAGGCAACACGTTTATCCGTCACGGTGCAAATATTCTAAGGCATCCGCAGGGCTTGTGGTCTAGTCGGTTATGACGTCGCCCTTACACGGCGAAGATCGCCGGTTCGAATCCGGCCAGGCCCATTTTCCTCTTCGCTTTTGCAAATTAGAACCAGTTTTGAAGGTATTTTCGTTCTGAGTTCAGAAACCGTGTTATCGAGCAATTGGCCCACGTTTAGGGCTGTTTCTTTCAGATACTCGTAAGTTTCCGGGGATACTGTAGTATGCACCCTTTTTCTAATCCGATGGATTACGGTTGTTTTATATTTTTCTCCTTTTTCCATTTCTCTTTTCTCCTGTCCGGACATGTCCGGACACGTCCGGACATATTCGTGTATCTGAGACTCTGCACAGAGGGTGATAAAGGGGGGGTTCCCTGACCGGTGGGGGAACCCCCTCCTTAAGAGGCAATACTCACCACGTACAGGCTATGAAGAGAATCAACGCAAAAGGAGAGGTCTTTCAGCAGACTTCCATCTACATCCGTGAGAATGTCTACCTCCTCGCGAAGGAGGCGAGCATCCCCATGTCTGAGGCGGCAGAGCAGGGTGTGATCGCCGC
>NZ_DANC01000049.1:0-24702 GCF_002499755.1 Methanoculleus sp. UBA291
ACCAGGCACTGGAAGGAGTATAGCCATGATCTGTCGATCCGGCTCCGTTGCAGTCATCTGCCGGGCCGGCCCGGGGAGCAGGGATCACCTCCCCTGTTTTCCGGACTATCCTGAGAGGCAGAACATATGAGGATTCTTTCCATCCATGTCGATACCGTATGGTACCGCACTACACGAAAGACAAAGGTGGCGGAAGATATCGGGCCGAAAGAGGACCGGGTGGATGAATGTGTGGTTCTTTTCAGTTGCGTCGAGAAGCTTGATGAACAGAACCCCTCGCACGTTGTTGCAAGCGCCGTAAAGAACATAATTGCCCGGCTCCGGAAACTGAAGGTAAACCGGGTTTTGATCTATCCGTATGCCCATCTCACGAGCACCCTTGGGTCTCCGGAATGCGCGCTTGCCATCTTAAAGAGTCTTGAGAAGGAACTCTGTTCGGCAGCCGTCGATGTAAAGCGGGCGCCGTTCGGCTGGAACAAGGAGTTCGAGATCCACAGCAAAGGCCACCCGCTTGCCGAACTCTCCATGACGATCTGCCCCTACGAAAAGACCGAATGCAACTTCAGGTGTCCTTACTGCAAAAATCCGGTTAACGAGACCGATCTGGAGAAATTGGTTTCGGCAACGAATGCAGCATCGAACAGCAAGAAGACGTTTGCAGGATTTGAGGTCAGCCGATGACCGCATTATGGCTTGTCCGTTACTCGGAAATATTCTTGAAGTCGGACCCCGTCCGCAGGCAGTGGGAGTATCTGCTTGCTTCAAACATCCAGAATGTACTGCCGAACTGCCGGGTAAAGAGCGAGAGAGGTCGTCTCTGGCTTTCAGGAGACGTGGACCCCACCCATCTGGAGAAGGTCTTTGGGATCGTCTCATTCTCGGCAGTTGACAAAATTCCTCTTGAAGAACTCAATGCCGGACTCCTGGAGTTCTGCAAGAGACACGGGTTAAAAGACGCGAAGACGTTTGCAATCCGGATGAAGCGGGTAGGGAAGCATGACTTTACATCGAGCGAAAAGGCGGCGGAACTCGGCGACCTGGTCCGGAACGCATTTCCCCACCTGAAGGTAAACCTCACCGCCCCGGATAAGGAGGTCTTCGTCGAGATCAGGGATGAGGACTGCTACCTGTACGACACGGTCACGAGCGGTCCCGGCGGGCTGCCGCTCGGCAGCGGGGGAACCCTCGTTGCCCTTGTATCGGGGGGTATCGACTCTCCGGTCGCGGCCTATATGATGATGAAGCGCGGTTGCCGCATCATCCCGCTCTACGTGGCGCTCGATGAGTTCCTTGACCAGAGCAACCTTGCACGGACGGAACAGGTCGTCGAATCGCTCCGCCCCTATCAACCGGATATCCGGCTGCAGGTTGTCCGCGATTCCTATCTCGCGTCCGCAAAGAAAGAACTGGTCCGGTCCAAGCTTGAGAAGTACACCTGCCTCCTCTGCAAGAGGAGGATGTACAGGATCGCGGAGTCGTTTGCGCGGAGCGTCGGGGCAAAGGGCATCGTCACCGGGGAGTCCATCGGCCAGGTGGCGTCCCAGACGCTCGATAACCTCATGGTCCTCACTGATGTGGCGACGATCCCCGTGTATCGGCCGCTCATCGGGTTTGATAAGGCTGAGACAATACGCCTCGCAAAGGAGATCGGGACGTACATCCCGTCGACCGTTCGCGCCTCCGGCTGCGGTGCGGTGCCGAAAAAGCCGTCGACGAGAGCACACCTCGAAAAGATCCGGGAGATTGAAGAACGGCTCGTCGCTTCGTCGATACCGATACCGGAGATAACAGAGGACTCCTCGCCGTAACTCTCTTCCGGAGCACCGGACTCCTCTTCTCGTGATTGCGGGCGTAAAGGCATCCTTCCCTGGTGTCTTCCGCGATCACTCTTCTTTCTCTTCCGGAAACTTCTCCTGCCCTCGCGGACGACCGCAGTCTGGGGTATCGTGTCGTTGCTCTGATCTTTGCGAAGAGAAGCGGAACCGCCTGTTGCCGTCTCAAAGCCCGGCCATCGCCCGTGCAGGCAGAGATCGTTTGGAGACCTCCTGATGGACACCAGCGAGGAGCGGGTCACCGGCAGAAGGTATTTTGGCGAGGAGAAAGGAATGATCAGGTGAGGAGACGGGGCTCTAAACCCCAATAAGAAATCCCGCGCGATTGCACCATGAGGAGTTCGTCCATGCGCAGAGAAGATAAGATACTCTATTCCCTCTGTCTGGCAGCTGGTGTAGCCTTACCGACGGCCCTCACAGTCGTAAACTACACGCTGTATGAGAGCAGGTCCCTCGCGATCATGCAGATCCTTTCGGTGATGATCTATATTCCGCTGGCGTTCTGGATCTCCATGGCGTTGACCGGTGACGGAAAGCACCTGACCGAAGGTGAGTGGGATAGATTCTCCGAGGAGAAGAGGGAGACCTTTAAGAAACTGGCGGTCCCGATGGGAAGATTGCTGACCGTAGTGTTGGTAATCGGAGTTGCCGCGCTGGAGATTCTTCTGTTCTTCCACCCGTCGTACTCCTGGGCAATCGTTCTTGTGACAGTGTTGCTTGCAGCCGCCGTATCCATGGTTGGAATCAAGCGCATGGTGGACAGGGCCAGGGGAAACGAAGGTTCCAGGTTCTCATTGCTCTCAAAGAAGGATAAAATGGCCCTGACGCAGATATCGTTAACATCGGTGCTCCTGCTTTCCGCGATGCTGCCGATAACCCTGTTCATATCTGGCGGCATCGGTGGTTCGTTCTCGGTCACGATGGATGAGGAGACAATCAGCATCGATGCGCCCTTGTGTGATTGGGACATAGCCTATTCGGATATAGCGACCTGCGATCTGAAGGACGGGACGTTCGACGTCAGCCGCGAATTCGGCTTGAGCAACTACAAAATAATTGCCGGACAGCTGTACAACGACGAGATAGGTAACTGCAACGGTGCGATTTATAAGGATACGAACGCGTGCGTGCTGATCGAGACGCAGAAGGGAGCGTATTACGTGTTCAACGATGCATCCTTCGAGGGTACCGCCGCGCTGTACGCTGAGATACTGACACACCTATCGTAAAGCCTTAAACTCCTGGCATGGACCATACCTTGCATCGCCGTTCTTTCTCTTCTTCCTACCTATTGACCTCCAGACAATTGTTCGGTGGTCGCAGAGGTGAGTGGTCTCCTCTAGATTTTTCCACGCGTTCATCAGAGCATATGGTGACTCGGCTGGTGTTTGAAGAAAGCGGAGGATTTCAACGGAGTTGAAAAAAAAAGATGAAAATCGGTCTACCTGGAGACTCTTTGGACGTGCACATGTATCGGGGGTCGCATGTGCGGCCGCATCATACAGCCACCAC
The DNA here is from genome assembly GCF_002499755.1 of Methanoculleus sp. UBA291. Lineage (NCBI taxonomy): Archaea > Methanobacteriati > Methanobacteriota > Methanomicrobia > Methanomicrobiales > Methanomicrobiaceae > Methanoculleus > Methanoculleus sp. UBA291. Next base: position 3,345 of record NZ_DANC01000049.1, read on the forward strand.
CTCCGGCTTTTGGGTGTTCAACCCATACAGGCTCTGCCGGGCGTCGATGAAGTAGTAGTGTTCGACGATGAACCCCTCATTCTTCAAACGACTTAAGGCGTATCTCACGGTCCGCGGCGGCAGAGAGGTCTCGCGTATGAGGTCCTTCTGCGTCAACTGACCCTGCGTCTCCAATACAATATACACGAGCTTTGCCGACGGCGGCAGGTGCCCGATCGTTGCGAGTTTGTTCTCATTTATGGCAAAAACGATCCCTCATAGTGTGGATCACCATATCTACATACGTGTTCACAATTGTTAATTCTTTCGTTTCATTCCCCCGGTGGTCCTATGAATATGCTATCCGAGTTCACAGAGACACCGGCGGGTGACGTTCGCAGTTATTCTGTCCTCTCCGGTCACGCATTCACGCATATTATGGTTGAACCCTCCCGGTCTGCTCTGTTGGTCGCAATCCAGAGGCGCTCCGGGGCACGGCTTTCCACCGGGGCATGTGCATCTCCTCCTGCCGAGGCCGATCCCGGGGACAAAACAGGGCCCATATTACGGCAAGGCAAGAAGCGCCGGAGAATCAGAAGACGGTATCTCTTTCCCCGGCAAAGGGGTCCCCTTCTCTGGGGACCCGGAAAAAAGCTTGATTCCTATACGAACCTTACACCGACGTCGTGCATCCCGTTGAAGCGGGCGATGTTGAGGAGGAGGGGTGTGACGCTCTCGACGATGGATGCGGCGCGAAGTGGGCCCGCATCATAGGCACGGAGGTTTGATACGTTATTGACAATCTCCATAACTTTCTGCTTGGCGCCGTCGTCGTCGCAACAGACGGCAACGGAGTAATCCAGTTCTTCGTCAAGCATCTGCCACCGGTGTGCCGCGATGTTGTTGAACGCAGCACAAACGGTTGCGCTTGCGGGAAGCATCCCCTTGATCATCATCGCCGCCGAGCCTTCCGGCGGAGGGGCGTAGGAGAAGTAAGTCGTGCGTTCGATCGGGTTGACGGGGCTGACGACGATCTTGTCCTCAAACCCGGTCAGGGTCTTCAGGGTCGGGACCACGTGCTTGAACGGTATCGCAAGAATGACAATATCCGCTTCATCGACCGCATACTGGTTGGTGACGCCAAGCAGGCTGCATGTCTGGTCCCGCTCCTGCAGGGAGGCCCTGCAGGCATCACAGGTTGCTATCGCTTTTGTCTCCTCACGCGAACCGACGATTACATCATACTTCGGAGAGAGCCGGAGTGCCATACCCTCCCCGATTTCACCTGTCCCCCCAACGATACCGATCTTCACTGTCTTTGCACCAGCGGTTTTAGGATGCTCTCAAGCTTCTCAAGATCCTGGACGCCTACCAGTTTCTGGACGAGAGCCCCGTCTTTCTCGATGACGAGCGTGGGGACGAACTGAATCTCGTATTTCGTGGCGTACTCTCGCATCTGTTCAGGATCGGCCTCGTCAACGTTGATCTTCCTGATCTCGACCTGGTCGCCCATTCTCTCTCTTAGTTCATCGATGATAGGCGACTGCTGGTGGCACGGGCCACACCACTCAGCGAAAAAGTCCATTAAAACCGGTTTTCCCATACTTATTACCCCATTCACACAAATGTGTGTGAACGGGGCAATAAAGGTTGTGTAAGGTTTTTATTTTGAGAGGATTGCCATGATTATCTTTCCATAGGCGGGCCTGGTGACCAGGATGCCGACCATGGCGCCGAGTATGGTGATGATGGCAAAGCCCCGAAGCGTGGAGAGGTCCATCAGCGCGAGGGGGAACATGGCGATGACGACCGTTGCCACGGACGCGGCGATGATCCCGAGCGCCCGCGCGTACCGCTTCATGTAGAGGCTCGGCGACGGGACCCGCCCTTCGTGGAGCACTTCATCGGTGATGATGACGAGCTGGTCGATGCCGGTGCCCACCACCGCTATCAAACCGGCGATGGAGGCAAGGTCCAGTTGCTGGATGAAGCGGGCGATACCGAGCAGGATGATGATCTCGGAGACGTTGACGGCCAGCATCGGGATCACGATCGTGGGCTCGCGGTAGCGGAGGTAGACCATGACCCCTACGGCGAGCAGCGCGAGGACCCCGGCAAGGAGAACCACCGTCTTGAACTGCTCGCCGAGCGCTGCCGGGACGGAGCCGGACCCGACGACCTCTACATCCACCGGCAGGGCGCCGGCGCGGAGGTGGATCTCGAGTTCCATCGCGTCCTCAAGCCCGGCGTCGCCGAGCCCGGTGCTCGCGGAGAGCGACCTGACCGGGCCCGACCGAAGTTCCGCTGCAAGCTTCTGATTGAGCGGGGCGCTGTAGACGGTCTCGTTGTCGAGGAGCATCACGAGGAAGTGGCTTTCCGGGTTGTTGACCGCTCCATGTTCGATGGCCGCCTTCTGGAACGCCTGGGCGCCCGCATCGGTAAGCGAGAACGCGACGCTCCAGTCCTGATTCCTGGGGTCTTTCTGCGGGACGCCGACGCTGGTGATCTGGTCGCCGTAGATGACGTGCTCGGTCGCGTTCCCGGTTGTCTGGATCCGGATCTCGAACATGCCCTGCTTGCCGACGATCTCCTGTGCCGTCGCCATATCCACGCCGGCGAGTTCTATCCGCACGTACTGCGGATACTCACTTCCTGTCGGCGTGAGCAGGTTGATCCGCGCGTCCTGCATCCCGAGGGCGTTCACCTTCTCGTTGAGGATCCGTTTCACGTCGTCCGCGGTGGGCTGCGATACGCCCTTCTGGTAGGCGACGATCGAGGCGTCCGATGCCGCAAAGATCGGTTCCAGTTCGGCGCGGGAGACGCCCTTTCGGATCTCGAGGTGGTCCGCGTCGATCTGGGTGACGTCCGTCTCAAGGTCTGTCTGCAGGTTATCTATCAGGTCTTCGACCGATCCGCTGGTAGAGTAGGTCACAACGACGGACTGAAACTCCATCTGCAGCCATGAACCGCCTTCAAGGTCGAGGCCGAACTGGAGGTTCCCCTCAAGTCCCTTCTCCGGGTTCGGGGGCGCGAGGTAGATGCCGACGAGGGAGCCTATGACCAGCACGAGCAGCAGGGCCACCCGCCAGTCCTTGATGAGATTCACGATAGTTTCGCTGTTCATTTACTTACCGCCCCGGAGGATGTATTCCTTGAGAATTCCGGCGTTCAGCATCCATGCATTCATCATGTCGATGAGGAGCCCGATGATGAGGACGCTTGCTATCTCGCTGATGATCTGGATCTGTCCTGCCGTGGTGACGACCCACATGGCGGCGATGGCCGCAAGAGTCGTGGTCGTCATGATGATCCCGGTCCTGAAGGCCCCGGAAAGTTTCTCGTCGAGTTTCCCCTTGCGCTTTAAGAGGCGCGTGGTTAAGAGGACGTTACTGTCTGCAGAGTAGCCGATCAACATCAGCAGGGCTGCCGTTGTCCCGAGGGAGAGGGGAATGCCGAAGACCTGCATGGCCGCGGCGGTGATGATGATATCCGAGACCGCCGAGAGGACGATGGCACCCGACGCCACCAGGTGCCGGTACACCAGGAAGATCACGATGGCCACCCCGATGAACGAGATGATCAGGGCGAGGATGGCTTGATTCTGGAGTGTCTTCCCGAAAGTTTCACCGATCTGGTCAATCTTTGCATCGGGATACTTCTCGTTGATGAGTGCGACAAGACCCCGGTGCTCTTCGTCGCTCATGGGACCGAACTGGAGGTATTTCCCGTTGCCGATCCCCTCACCCACCGATAGGAGCGGATACGCCGAGAAGGTCGCCTCTATCGTCTCCTTGTTGTCAGAGGTAAATACAGTGACCGCCGTTCCTCCTACAAAGTCGATGCCCAGTGCCAAGGGCATGCCGGTGGCGAGCGTGGTGTAGCCAAGCACACCCACGGCAAGGAAGAGAAGAACGAGGGGCAGCGTTACCATCTGCCGTGGAGAATATTTGTTAATAATGTCGTATCTGGGGACTTCCATACTGCAATACTGGTATGAATGTGATGTGTTAAAGGGTTGCTTATTGTATAAGCCGGGAATCGAGATCGGTCATGATAGAACCGCCGCCCCCCGGGACTACCCAGCCTGGAGAACTGACCGGAGCTTCCTCAGAAGTGGCCCTGCACATCCCATCCCGGGATGCGCGGACACCCTGCAGGGTGTCCGGGGGAGACCCCCTACGGGGGCGGATACTGCGATTAAAACCGAATATGGTCAATAATATCAACTTTTTCGATAAATCGTGGCGTTACATCCCTCTCTTGCCTATTTCGTCAGACAATTGTCGTCCTACCGTCAGAATACCCGATTAAATGAGTGAAAAGAAAAGATATATATAAAATACCGAATCACAAGCACATATGAGATCGCCCTATGAGCTCAAAAAGGAGGTAGAAACTCGACTCAAAGGTTATCTCGCAAGGGACCGGGATGGAATCCGGCATGAGCTGCTCACCCTCTTTGTAAAGGTGAAATCCCTGACCATACCCCGGATCTACGAGAAATTGCAGGAGCAGTTCACCATCAGTTATCACTCCATTGCATCCATGGTCGGCATCATCGCGTCTCGGATAGGTATCCTGCACGTGAGACGAAACGCGGAGGGAACGAACACCATCTATGAGTTGAAAGACCAGTATGTGGATGTAGTGACGAATATTCTCGGGACAACATAATACTCAGATACACCTCTTTTTTTACACGGAGAACCAATATAAGAGACCATCATGCAGAGTGATATCGGGGGGCCGGGTCCCTCACGGGGAATATCCGTCACGGACGATGTCCGATCGTATGTTCTTCAGAGAAAGCGCGATTTCAGGGTGAGCACGGCTTGTAGCGGCCCGATCCTCCTGCCGACATCGGTAAAACCACCGAAACCGACCGATCTGCAGGTCCCGGTCGGCGGCTATACCATCTACGTCTCGAAGTATCAGGCCCGCTACATCGACTCTATCCACAAGGGAATGATTCCTATCTTCTACGACGATCTTCCAGACCATGACCTTTGAAGAACTGGAGCATACCGCCGACGTCCTCATGCGGGTGCGGGGCGCAACCCTGGGCGAAGTCTTTGCCGATGCAGGCCGTGCCATGTTTCACGTGATGTACGGCCCCTGCGAAGACCGCGGCATCGAACGGCGGCTCTCTCTCGAGGCGGAGGACCTCGACTCGCTCCTGATCGACTACCTCTCGGAACTGCTCTTCATCACCGACGTCGAGGACCTCATCTTCTGCACCTTCAACGTCGATATCCAGGGCACCCGGCTCTCCGCCACGGCGCGAGGGGAGCCCTTCGACCCCGCGCGGCACTCCGGAGGGACGATCGTCAAGGGTGTATCTTACTCCGGGCTCGAAATCGTTAAAGAAGAAGAAGGTTATGTGGTGGACATCATCTTCGATATCTGAGGGATCTCATGCTTGAAGGAATCAACAGGATTGGGGACCTCGAATGGGAGGTCCCTATCGGATACGTCCCCGATATGCGGGTGCCGGGGCGTTTCTTCCTCTCCCGGGAGCTGATGGAGACGCTCGAGGAGGGAGCGGTCCGTCAACTCGCGAACGTCGCGACCCTGCCCGGGATTGTGAGGCACTCCCTTGCCATGCCCGACATCCACTGGGGATATGGGTTTCCCATCGGCGGTGTTGCCGCGTTTGATATGACCGAAGGGGTCATATCTCCCGGCGGGGTCGGGTTCGACATCAACTGCGGCGTCCGGCTGATCACGACGCCCCTGAAGGAAGCCGATCTCGCCAGCAAGAAACGGGAGCTGATTGAAAGGCTCTTTGATGCCGTGCCGACGGGTGTGGGTGGAAAGAGCGCCATGCGCGTCTCGAACAGGGAACTCTCCGAGATCATGGTCGGCGGCTCACGGTGGGCGGTTGAGCGTGGACTCGGCACCGGAGCCGACCTTGTCCGGTGTGAAGAAGAGGGTGCGATGCCGGGCGCGGAGCCGGATGCGGTCAGTGCCAAAGCGCGCCAGCGGGGCATGCCGCAGCTCGGGACGCTCGGCGCGGGAAACCACTTTCTGGAGGTTCAGGTGGTGCGGGAGGTCGTCGATCCCGAAGCTGCAGAGGTCTATGGGGTCGCCGAGGGGCAGGTCTGCTTCATGGTTCACTGCGGTTCGCGCGGCCTCGGCCACCAGGTCGCCACCGACCACTTACGGGTGCTCGAGGGCGCACTCGGCAAGCATCAGATACACCTCCCCGACCGGCAGCTCGCCTGCGCTCCGCTCGACTCCCCGGAAGGCCGCGCCTACTACGGCGGCATGGTCTGCGCTGCAAACTACGCCTGGGCAAACCGGCAGATCATCATGCACGAGGCACGGAAGGTATTTGCGCATCTGTTTGGGATCGACTACGACGAGATGCGGCTCATCTACGACGTCGCGCACAACGTCGCCAAGTTCGAGCGTCACGAGGTCGACGGTGCGTCGATGGAGGTCTGCGTCCACCGCAAAGGTGCAACGCGGGCGTTCGGTCCCGGGACTCCGGGCATCCCCCGCGAGTATGCTGCGGTCGGGCAGCCGGTCCTCATCCCCGGGAGCATGGGGACGTCTTCTTACCTCCTCCGCGGCACGGCGACCGCGATGCAGAAGACCTTCGGGAGCACCTGTCACGGCTCGGGGAGAGTGCTCAGCCGGTCGAAGGCAAAGAAAGAGGTTCGCGGGAAAGAACTCCGGGAACTCCTCGCGAGGGCCGGTGTCCTGGTGCGTGCTCACAGCGACTCGGCCCTCGCAGAGGAAGCGCCCGAAGTCTATAAACCGAGCAAGGAGGTGGTGCGCGTCGTGCACGATGCGGGCCTCTCGGGTATCGTCGCCCGGCTGGAGCCGCTCGGGGTGATCAAGGGGTGACCTGCAGAACCGGGCTGATCTGGGACAGCCCCCTTACGTTCTCGCGGCTCATCGAGGATTGCGGCGCCTGCTGCGAGGCGATCAGCCCCCACATGCTTGCTTCCCCGTTCTGGCGCGGGCGGTTCGTCCTGCTCATCGTGCCGACGGGGTTCGCAAACCCGGCCTATTCAAACCTCCTTCCGGCGCTCCGCGCTGCAAGCGGCCGCCTCCGGCATTTCGTCGAGAACGGCGGCCGGCTGCTGGTCTTCGGTGCGGGGTGCCGTCGGGAAGACGCCTACGATTGGCTCCCTTTCCCGCTAACGTATGCGTTCGTCTATGGGCCCCGCGCCGTCCGGTTCACCGGCGAGAGCAGGTACAATTCCCTCTTCTCCGGTTACGACCTTGCCGCCGTCGAGTGCGACGGCTCGTTCCCGGCTCACGGCGGCGAGACGCTTGCTGCCTCTCCTGAAGGCGAGGCGCTTCTCGTCGGGAAGGCGGTCGGTGACGGCATGATCCTGGTCTCCAGTATCCACGAGTATCCGTCGCGTGAATTCTTAAAGGACTTCTCCTGCGGAGAGAGGGAAACCTTATTCTAGATAAACCCTGATGGAAAGTAGGGATACGACCATGGAGCACTATGTTATCTCTGAATCTTCGAGAGCGCGCGATCTCGCTCCCGTCATGATCTGCATCCATGATCTGCTTGGCCGTCTGCCCGTCACGGCACGGTCCCGGGACTACCCGGGAATCAGGATCGAGGATGGGAAAATCGTCGACGAGGCCTACACTGGCCCCATCCTCGAGGAGGTCCTGGCGGAGAATGCTACCCGGCGGGTCAGACCCCCGGCGGGCCCTTACAAAGGCATCCCGGTGGCGGTGGCGCCGGTGAGGGACGGCGAGGGCAGGGCCATCGGCGCAATCGGGATCGTCGATGTGACCGGCATCTTTGATCTGGCGGGTTTCATGGAGCAGAGTGCAGAGATCCGGCGGCAGGTCTGCGGTCGGGACCCATGTCCGCTCCCGACGGAGTCGCCCGCAGCGAAAAGGTAATGCATATGAAAGATACGGCAATCAACGTACTGGAGATCCTTGAAAAGTCGCCCGGTCCGATATCGGGAGAACGGGTTGCAGAGCAACTGGGTATCACCCGATCGGCTGTCTGGAAACAGATCCGCGAACTCCGGAGGCTAGGATATAAAATATCGTCGTCGCGGGCGGAAGGCTACCGCCTCGAGGAGACAACCGACCGGCTCCTGCCCTATGAGGTCCATAAACGGCTCACCACCCGGTTCATTGGAAGGCAGATCCGCCACTTCGATAGCATCCCCTCCACGAGCGGGATCGGGAAGAAATTTGCCGACGAGACCGACCCCGAGCAGCTGCACGGCATGGTGATCATCGCCGAAGAGCAGACCGGCGGGGTTGGAAGGCTTGGACGCGCCTGGGTCTCGCCTGCCGGCGGCATATGGGTCACCATTCTCTTAAAGCCGATGGTTCCGCTTGATCGCCTCTTCATGATAACGATGGCCGGGTCGATTGCGATTGCCCGCGCCATCCGGAAGGAGTACGACATCAGCGCGCTTATCAAGTGGCCAAACGACATCTTCATCGGAGATCGGAAGGTGGCGGGCCTGCTCCTGGAACTTGCTGCAGAGGCGGATACCATCCACTACGCCCTGCTCGGGATCGGGATCGACGCGAACGTCTCCCTCGACGACCTCTCGCCGAACCTGAAGGATACGGTGACCACGCTCCGGAAGGAGGTCGGTCATGAGGTCGACCGTGTGGCCCTTCTTGCGCGGGTCCTGCGGGAGTTCGAACTGCGCTACCAGCAGCTCGAAGACGGCGAATATGACTCCCTCGTCCGCGAATGGAAGACCCTCTCGCTGACGCTCGATCATCGGGTAGCCATCAAGACTGTCAATAAGACATTTACGGGAGAGGCCATCGATATCGATGAGCATGGCGCCCTGCTCATCCGGAAGGACAACGGGAAGATAGAACGGGTCATCGCCGGCGACTGTTTCCAGATCTAGAACGCCCCGCTCCTGTCAACCAGAAACTGTAAGGTTGTTGACAGGATTTTTATTGTCAACCATCCAACGTAGGATGGTTTACATGCAACACCGTGCTCAGATTCTCGCCTACAGCGGCACGTTCATCGCGCTGATCGCCGCCGGGAGCTGGGTATCCATTCCGCTGCCCCCGGTCCCGCTCACGCTTCAGACCCTCTTTGTTCTGCTCTCGGGGATCGTCATGAAGCGGTATGCAGTGATTCCCCTCGGCCTCTACGTCCTCCTCGGTGCGGCTGGCCTCCCGGTCTTTCACAACGGCATGGCGGGCCTCGGGGTGCTTCTCGGTCCCACGGGTGGGTTCCTGCTCGGTTTTGTCCCCGCCGCTCTCGTCGCCGGGCTTGCCTACGAGCATTCATCGCCGAAGTTCCGGGTCGCGGGGCTGATTGCCGCGACCGGCGTAACCTACCTCTTCGGCGTCGCGTGGCTCGCTTATTCGGCATCGCTCACGCTCCCGGAGGCGGTTATGCTCGGGGTTGCCCCGTTCCTCGTCGGCGATGCCGTGAAGATTCTGGCCGCATACACCATAGGAAAGCGGGTGGCATGATCCGGATCGTCGGTCTGCAGCACCGGTTCCTCGAAGTCCCGGATCTCACGCTGGATGCGCGCCGCATCGCCGTGATCGGACCGAACGGGAGTGGAAAGACAACATTTCTCTCGGTCTGCTCCGGCATTGAGGAGCCGCGCACCGGGACGGTCCGGCTTCTCGGGAGGCCGCCGTCGTCCGTGAAGATCGGGTGGGTGGGGGAGTTCCCCGACCGAACGCTTCTCTTTTCCCGGGTATGCGACGAGATCGCATCAACTCCCCGATTCCGCCACCGTTCCTGCCGTGAAACTGATGAGAACGTCAGGGCAGCCGCTATGCGGGTCGGGATTCCCCACCTCCTCGCGAAGAAGGTCTCGGCTCTCTCGGGGGGCGAGAAGGCACTCGTTGCACTGGCCGCGGCCATCGTCGACGACCCTGAGGTGCTCATTCTGGACGAGGCCGACTCGCACCTGGATGCCGGGACGGCAGAACGTGTCCAGCGCGTCGTGCAGGAGAGCACGGCGACCCACGTGCTCTGGTGCACGCAGTCGATGGATACCGCGGCCGGTGCGGACTACGTCCTCTTCATGGAGGGGGGTGCGGTCAGGCGCCAGGGTACGCCCGAAGAGGTCTTTTCGACGCTTGAGGAGACGTGCTTCTACCCTTCGATGTGGAGGGTCCGCCGGTGAGGGTCGACCTTGACAGCCTCGTCTTCTCCCGTGGCCCGTTCACGATCCGGGGCAGCGGCACCTTCGAAGAAGGCAGGCACCTGGTCAACGGACCGGTGGGGAGCGGGAAATCGACGCTCGCCCTTCTGCTTGCCGGGCTGCTCCATCCCGGGAGCGACAGCGTTCGGAGGCACGGCGTCTCGTCGGTCCAGCTCCTGCTGCAGTTCCCCGAATACCACGTCACCCGCCCGACCGTTGCCGAAGAGGTCGGCTCCTGGGGGCTTGCGCCGGAGGAGGTGCTCGCGCGGGCGGACCTTGCCGGGCGCGCCGACGATGACCCGTTCCACCTCTCCCGCGGCGAGCTCAAGCGTCTGACCCTGATCTGCACGCTGATGCGGGCCCCCGACCTGCTGCTCCTGGACGAACCGTTCAGTTCTCTGGATTGCGCCGCGAAGCGGAAGGTCTGCAGGATGATCGAGGAGAGGGACGCGGGGATCACCGTCATCTTCTCGCACGAACGCGCGGTCCTCCCCCGGGTGGAGGCTCTCTGGGAGATGGAGGGCGGCGTCCTGACCTCTCTTGGCAGTGTTCCCGGGGCGCTCCCGCGGTGGCGGTACGCCCCGCCCTACCTCCGGTATGCTCTGAGCGAGGGTGCCCGCCCGGAGAACATCAGGCTGACCGATGCCCGGGAGGCGCTATGCAGGACCCGAGGTTGAGACTTTTTGTCACCGTATTCCTCTCTCTCGCCGCATTTGCAAGCACGGCGGGAGCCGTCGCCGCCCTCGTCTGGTGGCTTGTTGCGACGCCGCGCACCAGGACTTTTCCGCGGCCGGGGGTGCTTCTCTCTCTCATTGCAATGATCGCCGCCGCAGCGCTGGTCTCCGAATGGGGAGGCGGTCCGGGCCTCTCCTACCTGATCCGGATGGTCGCGGTCCTTCTGCTTGCCGTGTGGGCGTATGCGGAGATGAAGGAGGGGGAGGTTCTTTCTGTGGCGGTCTGGGCCCTCGGGGACCGGATTGGGTTCGAGATCGGGCTCATTGCCGAGATGGGGCTTACAGGGCTTGCGGTAATCCGGCAGGAGATCGATCAGATGCAGGTTGCCATGGCGTTGAAGGGGGTCCTTCCGGGCATTCGCTCGATCGTGCCGCTTGCCGTCACTCTCATCGTCACCCAGATCCGGCGAGCCGATGAGATGGCCCGGCTGCTCGTAGTACGGGGATACACGCTTGGAGGGCATGTCTGCCCCCGGTTCGAAACGACCCGACGGGATGTTCTGGTATCTCTTGCGGCCGTTCTGCTCGTTTTTTTATTCTACCTGCCTCTTCGCGACGTTTTTATATTATTAGGGCGAATTTTTTAGAGGCTTATTGATGTATTCTCAGCCCTTCGAGGTGCAAAATTCGATGTGTGCTGCCAAATCCGATACACTCTCTATCACCGATACCACGCTCAGGGACGCGCATCAGTCGCTCATCGCTACCCGGTTGCGGACCGAAGATATGCTCCCTCTTGCTCGTGTCATCGACGAAGTGGGGTTCTTCTCCGTCGAAGCCTGGGGTGGGGCGACCTTTGACAGCTGCATCAGGTTTCTCAACGACGATCCCTGGGAACGCCTCCGGATGCTGAAGGCGGAACTGACCCGCACTCCCATCCAGATGCTTTTGCGGGGTCAGAACCTCGTGGGCTACCGGCACTATCCCGACGATGTGGTCGAGAAGTTTGTCGAGGCGTCCGCACGAAACGGGGTCGACATCTTCCGGGTCTTTGATGCCCTGAACGATATCCGGAACATGAAGAAGGCGATGGAAGAGGTGCAGAACGTCGGGGCGCACCTGCAGGGTGCGATATCCTACACGACAAGTCCGGTTCATTCCGTCGCGACGTTCATCGATATGGCGCAGGAACTCTACGCGCTCGGCTGCGACTCGATCTGCATCAAGGACATGGCCGGCCTGATCATGCCGCACGATGCCCGGGAGCTGATTACGGGGATCAAGAGGACAGTGGACATCAGGGTCTGCCTCCATTCCCATTGCACGAGCGGCGTCGCGCCCCTGAGTTACCAGGCGGCGATCGATGCGGGCGTGGATATCCTTGATACGGCGATGTCGCCGTTCGCTCTCGGCACCTCTCAGCCCCCGACGGAGAGCGTTGTTGCAAGCGTTGCCGGAACGCCGCGGGGTACCGGCATCGACCTGGTACGGCTGCGCGAGGTGCGAAATGTCTGCCGGGGGTTGCGGGAGAAGTACGAGCCGCTCTTTTCTCCCATTGCCGACCGGGTCGACTCGGACGTGCTGATCTACCAGCTCCCGGGCGGCATGATCTCCAACCTCGTCTCCCAGTTGAAGGAGCAGGATGCGCTTGACCGCCTGGATGAGGTGCTCCACGAGATCCCCCGGGTCAGGAAGGACCTCGGCTATCCCCCGCTTGTGACGCCGACGAGCCAGATCGTGGGTACCCAGGCGGTGCTCAACGTCCTCATGGGCGCCGAGCGCTACCGGAACGTGACCACGGAGGTGAAAGAGTATGTCCGCGGCCAGTATGGCCGCCCCCCCGCCCCGATCCGTCCCGAAGTGCGGAAGTTGATCATCGGCGACGAAGAGCCGATCACGGTTCGCCCGGCGGACCTTCTCCCGCCCATCTACGATCAGATGCGGGCGGAAGCGGAGAAGCAGGGCCTCAGCACCCGGGTAGAGGATGTTCTCACCTACATCCTCTACCCGAACATCGCTCCGTCGTTCCTCCGGGGCGAACGCCGGGCTGAAGCAATCCCTGAGAAGACGGCGGCACCTGCGGGGTCGGTGAATGTTGCCGAGATCCCCCGTTCCATGGAGGTGGAGGTGGACGGCGAGATCTTCTCGGTCCGGATCGTCACCGTAGAGGGAGGTTCGGTCTCGGCTCCAAAGTCCGCTCCGGCGGTCCGGGAAAGGGCGCCCCGCGGCGATATCGCCGGCGGCGTGAAGAGCAACATGCAGGGGATGGTCCTGAAGGTGATGACCCAGCGGGGAAGCGCCGTTAAGAAGGGGGATACGCTCATCGTCCTTGAGGCAATGAAGATGGAGAACCCCATCCGCAGTCCGCGCGACGGCACGGTGGCGGAGATCTTCGTGGATGCCGGGGACGTCGTGCAGAACGGGGACGTGCTGATGGTCATTGAGTAGGGCCCGATTACCTGAACGAGAGAACTTGTGCGATGAAGTACTTTGATAAGATCCTGATCGCCAACCGCGGTGAGATTGCCATCCGCGTTATGCGCGCCTGTCGGGAACTGGGTATCGATACGGTTGCAATCTACTCCGAGCCGGACAAGAATGCGCTCCACGTCAAGTATGCCGACGAAGCGTTCTGTGTCGGGGAGGCGCACCCGTCGAAGAGTTATCTCAACAAGGAGCGGATCTGTGCTGTGGCGAGGAAGACCGGAGCCGAGGCGATCCATCCGGGGTATGGGTTCCTTGCCGAGAACGCCGGGTTTGCGAAATTGGTCGAGGATGAAGGACTGACGTTCATCGGGCCGTCCTGGAAGACGATCGAGGCGCTGGGCTCGAAGATCGGGTCGAAGCGGATGATGCGCGAGGCCGGCGTCCCGGTTCTTCCCGGCACGCCGGAGGGTGTCGAAAGCGTCGATGCGGCGAAGAAGGTCGCCGCTGAGATCGGCTATCCGGTTATCGTGAAGGCGAGCGCAGGCGGCGGCGGTATCGGCATGCATATCGCCGAGAACGAGGGAGAACTCGAGGAAGCAATCGAGAAGGGCAGGCGGATCGCCGAATCCGCTTTCGGAGACCCGACGATCTTCGTCGAAAAGTACCTTACGAAGCCGCGACATGTCGAGATCCAGATCGTTGCCGACGCAAAGGGGCACACCCTCCATCTCTACGACCGCGAGTGCTCTATTCAGCGCCGGCATCAAAAACTGCTCGAGGAGGCGCCCTGCCCGATCATGACGCCCGCTCTCCGGGAGCAGATGACGGCATCGGCCATCGCCGCCGCGAAGGCGGCGAATTATAAGAATGTCGGCACGGTGGAGTTCCTCTATGCGAACGGCAACTACTACTTCATGGAGGTGAACACCCGGCTGCAGGTGGAGCACACGGTGACGGAGTTCATTACCGGGATCGATATGGTGAAGCAGCAGATTGCCATCGCCGCCGGGGAGGATCTCGCGATGGACCAGGAGGACGTCAGCATCCGGGGGCATGCGATCGAGTGCCGGATCAACGCAGAGGACCCGCTGAACGATTTCGCTGCCGATCCGGGCAAGATCGTCCGGTACCGGTCCCCCGGAGGGCCGGGGATACGGGTCGACTCCGGGATCCATGTGGGCTATACCATCCCCCCGCACTACGACTCGATGATCTCCAAACTCTGCGCATGGGGGTCCGACCGTGAGGAGGCAATCCAGCGGATGCGGCGGGCCATCTACGAGTACGTCATTCTGGGCGTGAAGACGACGCTCCCCCTCCATTATGCGATCATGCATAACGCCCACTTCATCGCTGGCGATACGCATACGCACTTCCTGCAGGAAGAGCATATCGCAACAAGCCTGAACCGCTACCTCCATGAGGAAGAGGCGCGTATGCAGACACTTGCTGCATCGCTGCGGCAGGGAAAGCATGTGGCGGCGATCACTGCAGCGGTCAACGTGTATCTGCAGAAAAACATGAAGTAACTCGCCGTCCTATTTTTTCCGGGGAGCATAAGGTTTATTTGCCAATACGCCATTGTTATAATGCACTTTGTATGCTGCGGTGGCCTAGCTGGTTAGGGCGCCAGACTCATAGGGTTTTGAGAAGAACGGTGCGTCCAATCCTGGGACATCTGGAGATCGTGGGTTCGGATCCCACCCGCAGCATCCGTTATTCAGGTTCAGATCTGTCAGCAAACGCTTTTATACCTCTATTCTGACCTCCCTTGCATGGGAGCGTTCACAGCACCAATCCAAACTGACAGAGAGTTTCATCCTGTCGATAAAACCTACGCCACTACAGCCGTCCGGAAAGCAGTGGCCAAGGGCCTCCTCACCCGCGACGATGCCGATCTCATCACCGAGTTCGTGACGGAGCTCCAGGCGTCGCAAGGAATCACAACTGTCCGGGTAAACAAGATCACGTCGCACCTGATCAACTGGCGCCGCTACATCTGTTCCTACCGGGAAGCAACCATCGGCGATATCTTCTCCGCCATAGCCACGATCAAAGAAGCCAGGAACCAGCGTGACAGGCCGTTCAAGCAGAACACCCTGCACGACTACATCATGTTCCTCAAGCGGTTCTACCTCTGGATGATCGAGAACGACTACTCGGATCTCTCGAAAGTCAAGATCCAGAAGATCAAACCGCCGCGGATGGATCGATGTACCAAACTTCCCGACCAGATGCTCTCGCAGGAGGAGGTCGGAGCGCTCCTGCGGGCCTGCCAGTCCTCCCGCGACCGGGCGATCATCGCACTCCTCTACGAGTCCGGGTGCCGCATCGGCGAACTCGGCCGGTTGACCTGGCGTCGCGTGCAGTTCGACGCCTACGGGATAGTGATCTCCGTCGAGGATACCAAGTGCCATACTCAGCGTTACGTCCGGCTGGTCATGGCCACGCCATATCTCGCGGCCTGGAGGAACGACTACCCCTTCGAACCCGTCGGCGACGCCCTGGTCTTCATCACGTATCAGAGGCGGCCGCTCCAGCACGCCACCATCTACGGGCAGCTCCCCAAGATCGCCGGGCGGGCTGGCATCACCAAGAAGATTACTCCGCACATCTTCCGGCACTCACGGATCACGCACCTCATCAATCAGGGGATGAAAGAGTCGGTCATCAAGCTGATGATGTGGGGGAACCTCAACACCGATATGTTCGCCACTTACGCCCACCTCACCGGCCAAGACATCGATAAGGAAGTCCTCGGCCAGTACGGCATCCTCCCGCAGGAGGAAGCGGAGGCGCGATGCCTCGAACCGGTGCAGTGTCCCGGCTGCAAGACCATCAACGCCCCGCGTGCGAACTACTGCTCCACCTGCGGCAAGTCATTCACTGACGACGGGGAGGATGTGCAGGATGCAATGGGCAAGGATGTGCTGGAGAACCCGGAGCTCGTGCGGAAATTGCTCAACGAGCTGATCGAGGAGAAGAAGCGGAAGGGTGAGTTATGATGCTCACCCCCCGCCCCATGAGGGGGGCAATCACTATAAAGTACACCGAAATTAACAACTTTGATAAGGTTGGTGCACTCAATGAGGAACGTGGGAGACGACAAGTGACAATTGAGATCCTGAAGTCCATCGCCCGCCACGGACAGGTATTCACACTCGAGCAGCTGCACCGACAGACAGGGACCCCGAAAAGCGTGCTTTCGGTGATGCTCTCCCGGTGGGAAGATCGGGGCTTTGTCGAGCGAATCGAGAGGGGGAAATACCTGATCATCCCGCTCGCGAGCGAGAAGGGCAAGTACACGCTCCACGAATTTGTGATCGCCTCACATCTCGTCCGGCCATCCGCGATTGCATACTGGAGCGCTCTCCACTACCACGGCCTGACAGAGCAGATCCCGATGACGGTCTTTGTCCAGACAACGGCGCGGAAGAAGAACAACCAGCTCGAGGTGTTCGGCGTGGACTACCGGATCGTGCGGGTAAAGCCGGAGAAGTTCTTCGGCTTTGCGAAGGAATGGATCGAGGAGACACAGGTCACCGTCACCGACAGGGAGAAGACTCTAGTCGACTGCCTCGACAGACCCGAATACGCGGGAGGGATCGTCGAGGTTGCAAAGGCGCTGGAGAACGCATCGCTGGACCGCGAGACCCTGAGCCGGTACGCCCGGATGATCGGGAACAACGCTGTTGTCCGGAGGCTCGGTTATCTGAGCGAGCGTATGGGAATTCCACTGGATCTGCCGCTCCCGACATCCAGGAATTACCTCCTCCTCGATCCTACGATGCCGCGCCAGGGAGAGAACGATCCGAGGTGGCGGCTGGTCATCAACACTGAGATAACACGTCAGGGGGACTCCGAGTGATACCGATTGTGGAGATTAAAGAGACCGCCCGCGCCTTCGGGGTTCCGCCCTCGACTATCGAGCGGGACTATGCACAGAACTGGCTCCTCGCTCATCTGAGCGCCCTCCCCATGGCGCTGAAAGGTGGGACAGGAATCCGGAAAGTCTTCATCGAGAACTACCGCTTCTCGGACGATCTCGACTTCACCCTGCTGGAGCCGCACGAGAAGGAGGCGCTGCGGGAGGCGGTGAAGGACGCGGTATCCCATGCGCGAGAGGAGAGCGGCATCAGGTTCGAGGAGGATATCGACATTATCGAGACGACAACCGGATTCCGGGCGACGGCCTTGTTCAGGATCATCCCCATGAACGCATCCACCCCAACCAAAATCATCATCGACCTCACGACCATGAGTAATGAAAGTATTCTGCTCCCTGTTGAGAAGAGACGGATCTACCACCCGTACTCGGACAAACTCACTGCCGGGATAACCTGTTACTGCCTGGAGGAGATCATGGCCGAAAAGATCCGCTCTCTCTTCCAGCGGGTACGTCCGCGGGATATCTACGATATCCGGCACCTGGCCGACCGCGTGAACCCGGACGCCGTGAGGAGCATTCTCCGCCGGAAATGCGAATGCAAGGAGGTCATCCCGAGCAGTTCCGTGCTCGCGGGGAGGCGTGAACGATTCTCAGCATCATGGAACGCATCGCTCCGGCATCAGATGAAAGTTGTCCCGAACTTCGAGGAGGCATTTGAATGGGCGTTGGATTGTGTCGAACTGTATACTCAACGGTCCGGTGAGGTTCCGCAGGCTCGGGGTGACGATCGGAGTGATTGAAATGCCGCATAACTACGCAATTATGATCTTCTTCAGCGACGAGGACGAGGGGTTCATCGCCGTTGCCCCGGAGCTTCCGGGGTGCCCCGCGTTCGGCGAGACCGAAGAGGAGGCGCTCTCCGAAGTGAAGGTGGCTATCGACCTCTGGCTCGAGACCGCCCGGGAGCACCTGCGGGAGATCCTTGCAGGGAAGGACGTTGCCCGCGGGGAGATGGCGTGACCTCTTGTACATCGTTCATTCTCGTTGCCGTCTCATCTCAAGGACTATATACTCAACGGACGAACACCAAAAAGACAATCGGTCGGCCGGGGTCGGTCGCGATTAGATAGGGATGGAAAAGTGGCGGAGAAGACGGGAGTTGAACTCTCGATCCTCAACGGGAAGGTCGGGGAGGGGTCATGGTTCTCCGCATTTTCTGGGATGGACCCTCAGGGCCATTCCCTGTGGGGAGGAGAGATGTCGTTGTTTGTTTCAAAGTTTCTTCAATAGGGAATGGCACCTTTCCTTACTTTTTCAATGAACCGCTGTCGATTGCCCGGGTATTAAATCCCGGCTTGTCCAATAACCAAACCGCAGGTCCGTGCACCACATCGGAGTAACAGCATGCTCGATTATTTTGCCGGGTTGAATCCGGTTCTCCAGGCGCTTCTTGCCGGGCTTTTCACCTGGGGCTTGACCGCTCTCGGTGCTGCGGGCGTTTTTTTCTCGCGGGAGCCGGACCGTCGGAGACTTGACGGCATGCTCGGGTTTGCAGCCGGTGTTATGCTTTCTGCCAGTTTCTGGTCGCTCCTGTTGCCCGCAATCGAACTCTCCGGCTCGACCGGCCTTGCGGCCAGCATTCCGGCAGCGGTCGGGTTCCTCGCCGGCGGCGTGTTCCTGCGCGGTCTCGATGCTCTGCTCCCGCATATCCACCCGGGATACCCTCTGCCGGAGGCGGAAGGGCCGAGATCGTCTCTTCGCAGGACAACGCTTCTCGTGATCGCCATCACGATGCACAACATCCCGGAAGGGTTTGCGGTCGGGGTAGCGTTTGGCGCTGTCGCTGCCGGCCTCTCCCATGAGGCCCTGGGGGCGGCGATTGCTCTTACAATCGGCATCGGTCTGCAAAACTTCCCGGAAGGCTTTGCCGTATCGGCCCCGCTCGCCGGGGAAGGCTACTCCCGGACCCGGAGTTTCATGTATGGCCAACTTTCCGCGATTGTAGAGCCGATTGCTGCCGTTTTCGGGGCGGCTCTGGTATTCGTCGTCCAGCCGCTGCTCCCGTATGCCCTTGCCTTTGCTGCCGGTGCAATGATCTTCGTCGTCGGGGAAGAAGTGATCCCCGAATCGCAGAGGCATGGAAATACGGATCTCGCCACAATGAGCCTGCTTGTCGGTTTTGTAACGATGATGATACTGGATGTCACGTTCAGCTGATCTGTGCGCGGTGTTTGCACAAGATTTCATTCCAAACCCTCGGGGTCGTGGCGGTGTGATAGATCCGGCTGGGGGGTCTTGGAGGCCGGTTTTCTCTCCCTTATGCGACACGGGCAAGGTGTTTCCGGGTATTATGTGCTCGTCCGGGATGTCGGGAACAACCGTGTGGCGTTCTCTTGAGTTTTGGGCATGACGGTAAGCGGGTTGAACGATTACATTTATGGACGGCTCCGAATCTGTATATGGTATGGTAAAGGGTTCGATGGAGAGAATCGGTGCGACATTTCGAGAGATAAACCGCCATTTTGAGGAGAGTTACCGGGAAACATTTGAGATCCCGATGGACGCCCTGCACGAACGAAAAAGCGGGTCGATGCGGATCGCGAACTTCCAGTTCAACTGGGTATTCGGGGAGGCTGACGGTTATGAATACATGGAGTTCTATCGTTTCCATCATTTCGGAGACGAACATGCCAGAATATGGGAAGACGGCGCCATCGAACCCCTCGATACCCTTGAAACTATGTATGCCTATGATCCAAAGGTCCCCGGAGATAGGGAACGAAAGAAGGAGGAATCGGCGCGCAGGTATGAGAATCTGCTCAAGGAACTCTCGAAGATCGGGCTTCTGGAGGAGATGCCCTGTCGTGCTGTCATAAATTCCTATCTGGTCTTACGAAAGGATGGAGAGTAATACCAGCACTCGGCTCCCTCTCCGGAAAAGATACGGGCTGGCAGGAAACCTCACCTGGATGACCGACCGTCTGGCTCCATGTCTCCGTCTACCCCTACCTGCTCAGCATGAATTGGAGGTTGCCCCAGAGGCCGCCCCGCCATTCCTTATATCAGAGCAGATAGAGTGGCCTGACGTAAATGTGGGTGAGATGGACTCATCAGCGGTGATGGAACTTGCTTTCCTGATATGGCGTAGACACCGCAGACGGGACAGATAGTCCGTTGGACTGGCTCCGAAGAGCGGTTGGCCGGCCGCTGTGCCGTGTTCTGGCTCTTATCCCCGGAGTTTCCGGGGGACCGACACCGGTGTTCTCGCCGTGTTCCCCGGCACGGGTGCCCTTTCTCTTCTCCGACTGGTGCCAGCAGCCTCCTCTGCCGCATCCAGCACAAAGGTATTTCAGGTATGACAACAAATTAAGTGAGGTAAACGGGGCGCGGAAGCGCAACCGATGTATCTTCCGTATCGGTTCAAGCCTAGGGCATGTTCTGGGCGAGGGTTGCCAAGCCAGGTCAAAGGCGCAAGGTTGAGGGCCTTGTCTCGAAGGAGTTCGAGCGTTCAAATCGCTCCCCTCGCACTCATTTTCCCCGCATTTCTGCAGAGCCGCTGGCTTCGGATCTTCAAGGCCGAAAAAGAGACGGACACGCCGTGTTCGGTCCGGAAAAGTCTATGCCAGCGCCTCGTGACGCTGCCGGCATCGTGCCTGAAACTGTTCCCACTCGTCGGGGTGCTCCTCCGCCCACTCCAGGATCGCGTCAATGACCCGATCCCTTGATCGCGCATCTCCCCGGTAATTAACCAGAATGCAATCAACCACCGCTTCAACTTGATTTTCTGAATATTGACCTTTTTCTGCCATACCACATACCTCGTACTACGTTCCGAGCGCTCAGCACCGGGTGAAGGGCTGACCCTATATAGTCCTGATCCTCGACCGGTGACGGGCTGTCAAAGAGGTATTGCACTCCGCCTGGATCAAGCCGTACCGGGGGTACGGGGATCGCGGCCGCAGAGGTTTATCACGATCCTGGCAGAATGGATACAGGAACGATCATGAAACTCGGCGTGCTCTTCTCCGGCGGGAAAGATTCCCTCTACGCCTGCTGGAAGGCGATGCAAAAAGAGGAGGTTGTCTGCCTGATCACGGTCCACTCCAGGAACCCGGAAAGTTACATGTTCCACACCCCGAACGTCGGCCTCACCGCGCTCCAGGCCGACGCGGCGGGGCTCCCCCCCCCGGGGGGGGGGGCGGGAGGGGGTTTTTTTTTTTTTTTTTTTAATAAGGGGGGGGGGGGGGTTTTTT
>NZ_DANC01000049.1:24774-32871 GCF_002499755.1 Methanoculleus sp. UBA291
TACCGGGCCGCCGCGGCGGGTCTCCCCCTCGTGGAGGTGGAGACGGCAGGAGAGAAGGAAGCGGAACTCCTGGACCTCGCGCGTGCTCTCCTCCGGGCCCGGGAGGAGTTCGGGATCGAGGGGGTCGTTACCGGGGCGATCCTCTCGGCCTACCAGGCGACACGGGTCCAGCGGGTCTGCCATGAACTGGATCTCTGGTGCTTCAATCCGCTCTGGAATGTGGACCAGGAAGCCTATATGGAGGAACTTATCGGTGCCGGGTTTCGGGTCGTCATCGCAGGTGTCTTTGCCTTCCCCTTCGACGCATCGTGGCTCGGAAGGGAGATCGACCACCGCACCCTCGACGACCTCCGCACGATCGTCCGGAAGTACCGGATCGCCCTCACTGGCGAAGGAGGGGAATTTGAGACCTTTGTCACCGACGCCCCGTTTTTCTCCCAGCGGATAGTGATCGAAGAGGCATCGCGCGTTTATCGGAACTACAACGGCATCCTCCGGATCGAGCGGGCAGGGTTGGTGGCGAAATGATCCTGGTCGTCGACCTCTGTTACCGGGCCGGCTCGCTCTCCCGGGACGAGTTTGTCGGGCCGGTTGAACGGTTTCTCCGGGAGACCGGAACCCCGTTCACCACCTGCCACTATACCGCCGTCGGTACACCGGAGATCGAGGCTGCGGATGCGGTGGTCCTCTGCGGAACGGCACTGAAGGACACCGGATTTGCCGGGCACCTTGCGATGTTCCGGTGGCTTCTCGCGTTCGAGCGCCCGGTGCTCGGCATATCCTCCGGGATGCGGGTTCTCGCGGCGGTCTTCGGCGGCGGCACCGAACCGTGCTGTGAGATCGGCATGACCGGCATCCGGGTGCTCGCGCCCGATCCGCTCTTTGCCGGGAGGGAGACCTTCCCGGCGTACGAACTGCACGAATACGCTGTCCGGACCCCGGATCGGTTCGTACCCCTTGCTGCCTCCGACCAGTGCGTTCAGGCGATCCGGCACCGTTCCCTGCCCCTCTACGGCCTTCTCTTTCATCCGGACGTCCGGAACGAATGGGTCATCGAGCGATTTCTCCGGCTGGCGGAGACTTATCAGTAACACTTATCTTTTGACCCCGGGTAAAAGGGATAGAGATGCGCCGGGGAATGAAGTCAAAATCATTCAGTACCCGGACCCTGCCGGCAGGGGTGTGATGGTGGTGCCCGATCCGTTCAGGCTGCTCGTTATCACCGGAAGCCCGGACGACGCCTACAGGGCCGAGCAGGCGCTCCGGGGCGGCGGGATACCGACAGAAACGGCCCATTACCGACAGTTTGACGAAGCCCTCGACGTTCTCCAGCAAGAATCGTTCGACCTTATCCTGCTTGACCCCGGTCGGAAGCCGGATATTGTGGAGGAGGTGAACGATAAAGCCCCCGGTATTCCGGTTATTCTTCTCATCTCGCGTGGCGATCTGGATGTGGTGGTCGGTGCACTCTGGCACGGTGCGGACGATTACCTGGTTCGCGCGGACTTCACTCCCGGACGCCTGGTCTGCGCCGTTCGATACGCCGTCATGGCGAGGAATCTGGAGGTGGCCCTCGGCAACGCGGATCGCCTGTGGCGCGGGATCGGCAGGAGTCTCCATGAAGGGGTTCTGGTCGTCGAACGGGGGGGCACCGTCATCTTTGCCAGTGCCCGGATGACGGAGATCCTCGGCTGCGCTCCGGGTTCGATGCAGGGACTCTCCTTCCTCTCTTTCGTAGATCCGGGCGACGTTCCGCGGGCAAAGGCGCTGATCGACCGGGACGAGGGCGGGAGGATAGACGTCGAGTTTCGACTCCGGCGTTCCGACGGAACGGTGATCGACGCCAGGCTCGCCGCCTCTCCGGTCGTCGGCGGGAGCGCCGGGTACCCGGGTGTGGCCGTCGCTGTCATGGACATCACCGAGCAAAAACTCGCCGAGGCGAGGGCACGGGGCAGGAACGCCCAACTCTCAGTCATCAACCAGGTCGTCAGAGCCGCCACATCGTCTGCGGATCTGGATGAAATGCTGGCGGTCATCCTCAAAATGACTCTGGACTTTCTCGATTTTGAAGGAGGAGGCATATACCTGATCGGCCCCGGTCGGTTCAGGGCTGAGCGGGTCGCTGAAGTGGGGCTTTCGAAAGGGTTTTTGTTTCGACGGATCGTCGACATGGACGCCCCGCCTTACGACACAGTTCTCGGACGGGGTGTGGCGTACTTTGTGGAGGATTATCCGCGCTGTTATCCGCAGGACGCCGAAACCGGAATCCTGGCATTTGCCAGCATCCCCATTGTTGCCGGGGGACGGGTCATCGGCGCCGTCAACCTGGTCAGCAGGAACGCTCATGTCTTTTCCCCCGACGAGCGGGAGTTGCTCACCTCCATCGGTCGTGGAGTCGGAAGCGCCGTTGAGCGGATGCGGCTCCACGAGCAGGCGAATTTCTACCTCGATCTCATGACGCACGACATCAACAATGCAAACACCGCCGCCCTGGGTTACTTTACCCTTCTTGCGGAGACGCTTTCCGGGCCGGAGAAGGATCTTGCCGGGAAACTCGCGGTCGCCGTCAGACAGAGCGCCGAGATCATCGGAAACGTCTCGGCGATCCGCCGGATCGCGGAAGAAATCCCGATGTCCAGGCCGACGGCCCTCGATCCCGTCGTCGAAGGTGTTATAAATCTCTTTCCCGACGTCGATATCTGCTACGTGCCGCAGAACCGATGGGTCGCCGTCGACGATCTCCTGCCGGCAGTCTTCATAAATCTTGTCGGAAACGCCATCAAGTTCGGCGGTCCCGGCGTCTCGATCCGGATCACCACCAGGGAGGAGGAGGGGGCCGTTGTGGTCTCGGTTGAGGATACCGGCCCGGGGATCCCGGATGTTGAGAAGCCCCGGGTCTTTGAAAAATTCAGGAAGAGCGGTACAAAGAGCGGCAAAGGGCTCGGCCTCTATATCGTCCGCACGCTGATCGAGCGTTATGGAGGTCGGGTGTGGGTGGAGGACCGGGCGTCCGGGCATCCCGCATGCGGCGCTGTCTTCCGGTTCACGCTCCCGGCATGCCCGCCCATCACCGGCCGTAACGGTTGATCGTGTTGATCAGGGCCGAAAATCCTTCGAGCTCCTTCTCAAGCACTTCCGTTCGGGTCATGCCCATACTCATCTCTGCGTCGGCCGTCAGCATCTCGGGACCGCGCACCACCTCCCGGTCGACGCCGTCGGCGGAGAGGATTTCCCGGGCCTCAGCGTCGTGGACGAACGCCCGGCCGGGGATGATCACGACCTCTTCAAGTCTTTTGAGGTTCACCCCGGCGAGGTCGTCGGCAGTGATGAGGCAGGCGATCTCTTTTCTGACCTTGACGACCCTTGAGGTGGCGCCGCGGATCGAGAGGACGCGCTGGATGAAGGGTGCTGCGACGCTCCCGGTGACCACCGTCGCGCGCTTCCGGACCCGGGGGAGTTTCTTGAGCAGATCGGGTTCATGAAGGATTGCAAAGGGCGAACCGATCGAGGGGTCCCAGAGGGGAGTACCGCTGATCTTCATCGAGAACTGTTCGTTTAAGTTGGTGACGATGTCGCGGAACTCATCGACGGTGTGGACCCGCTGCCCCTCGATCAGCGGCGCGTTGCCGAGGATGAGGCCCTGGTCCGTCCTGTTTGCAAACCGCATCAGGATCAGCCCTTTTGCGCCCCGCTCCTCCAGCCACGCGCAGGTTTGTTCCAGGGGTTCGCCATCGTTGACGCCGGGAATAACGACCGCGGCAGCATAGACATCGATTGCACCGCAAAGTCGGTCGAGGGCCGCGAGTGAGGCTTCCGGCGTCGGGTCGTGCATCCACTGCCGCCGGAGGTTCGGGTCGGCGGCAAAAACGGTGTAAGAGATTTCAGCGAGACCGTTCTCAATGAGGAAGTCGGCGATCTCCGGGTCGTCAAACCCCTTGCCGCTGGTATAGCCGATGTGGATCGGCGCCTCCATGCTGCCGAGTAACTCGACAATATCGCGAAACGCCGGGTAGCAGCTCGGGTCCCCGCCACCGCTGATGGTGATCCGCTCGATGTCGTCGCCCATTATCTGGAGGTTTGCGAGCGTCTCGTCGGCGACGGTGCGGAGGTCCTTGAACCCTTCGTACCCTTCCCGCACGCCCCGGGTACAGTAGTCGCAGCCTTTCTGGAAAGGGAGGCAGTACTTGCAGCCGAACGACGTCGTCCCCTGGACGTGTTTGAAGTAACAGTACGAGCAAAACCCCCGGCAGTCGAGGCCGGGCCGGCCCCCGAGATCGACGTTGAGATGCGACATCCTGCTGGTACTTCTGTGCTCCTCGGTTATGAAGATTGCAGACCCATCCCCGGCCTTTGTCTCGCGGCCCCGGTTCGCCGGCCAATCGGGCATCCCTGTTGTGTTTTTTTTGGTGAAGGCAACTGTCGGGGGCGGGCGGCGACACCTTTATGGGTTGGCGGAGCGAGGAAGCCCTGGTATGCGGACAAGCCACCGGCTGCTGCTCCGGCTTTATCACGACCCCGGCTATGATTTCTCCCGTGTCGAAGTCGAGTACGTCGACCGGGGAGCACCGGGTGACCGCTCGAGGGTGCAGGGCGACAGGATCATTGCGCTCGACGCGCAGTACCTGGAGGTGGACGCCGGGACCTACGTCGCCTGTATCCCCTATCACCGGGTCCGGCGGGTCCTCTACAAAGGAGGGACGGCCTGGGAACACTCCGGGAGGGAGCGTGGCGAGCAGCAGGAGTGTGAGCACCGGTAGGTGTGAGTTACGGGGTCTGATATAAGGAACCGGCGCCATCTTTTTTACCGCAGACGACCCACAACATAAGGTGTGCCCCAGTGGCTTAGCTGGCAGAGCGGCTGACTTGTAATCAGCAGGTCCCGAGTTCAAACCTCGGCTGGGGCTTGAAAAAGTCAAGTTCTTAATCCTTTCCTGAAATGAAGGCCGTAACATCAATACCTACTGTGTGGGTCTAAATAAAGAAAATACGGCCGCGCGCGTCCAGGAAACAGCATGATGTCGCGTTGGTTGCTTGCGCATTACCTCTCTTTCTCATCGGAGTACTTCTGGAGGAGGGGGAGGGGGCAAGCTTCGCTTCACCCTATAACATAAGAAGCCTAGTAATAAGCGTTGATGCCTGAAGGCATTCAAGAATTATCCCGGACACGATACGAAACAGGATGTAAACTATCGATAGATCTAACCATCTCATTCCACCCCAAAGAGAACCACAACTTCCTTCTGATAACGAAGTCATCCCAGAAGTGTCTAACGCTGAAGATTCATATCGTTCAGAGTATTTTGACACATCCTCGGGAGGAATTGAGCAATTTTTGGTGTCAAATTGCTGACACGGCTTCCCTCCGGGTATCGCCACGCGGGGGAGGGGCCGGGAGGGGGAAACCCCCTCCCGGCTGAGGTGTTTTGGGACGACCTCAACCTTCCGAAAAAATACAAATTCGATGTACCTTGGGACACACCTGTCAAAGCATATCGTCTCGCGAGGGGAGAGGAGGGGCATCGTCGACCACTGTCGGCAGGGTGCATTTTATTTGACAAAGACACTGGTGCCTTCTGCAGTTACTGGGTTGACGACATATCCGAGCGGGTGAATCTCTGGCACCTACCATTCCCCTTCGAGACAGGGACGCACTCTACGGTTTGTCATCGGCTTGATCCCGAATGGGTCGATCAAAAGACGGGCAAGCCATATGTCTCCTCCGTCAACGAACCCACCTGCGCCTACTGCCATAACTGGTTGCTTCCCGGTGATCTTCGTTCCCGACCGGCGGTTCGCACGGTCGATGCATCATACTACAACATCGCACCCCGGCAAGCATACTGCTCCCCCGAGTGTAGGTATAAGGCTCAACTTGAGCGCCAAAAACGGCGGTATCATTGTAACAAGGCAAATCGCGGGAAAGTTACCTTCGGAGAATGGCTTGACAAGGGCTGCCCCCTCATCCCCAAGATCCGGGCCGCCGAAATGGATAACCCCTCCTCCCCTTCGCCCATCAACGCCCTGATCCGTTTATCCACCAGTGTTCGATCGGTCTCGCCATCCTCATCTCTCCTCTGAATACGATTATCGTCCTCGGGTACCCCAAATAGGTTTCTCTCGGTCACGTCTCCCCCCGTTCTTCACCGCCATCCTCTCCCGGGCCTCGAGAACGCGGGGTAGTTGACATCTTTTATCGTCTCTTTTGGAGCTTAAGGAAGTAGCGTTCTTCTCCGTCCGTACATGAAGCCGGAGACCCCTGGATGAGAAGCCGACCCGCACATTTCGTCAGTCTGGAGGGCCGCCTCTGGCTATATCGGGACCCTTGAGGCGACGATCCACTGCCTCCGGGAGAATCCCTACCTGCCGTACCCTGACAGTGATATGGCATTAACGTTATATCACCTCCCGGAAGAGATTACCTCAACTGTCACTCAACCGGAGGAATCACCACGAAGATCAAGGTCGCCCGCTGTTTTGCAGAAGAAAGTGCCGATACGCCGGTGGTCCTGGAGATCGCGGTAGACCAGGAGATCGTCCTTTCCGCCGATGAGATCCTCTCGTTTGCCTCCGTTCACGGTGACTTTATCTGTGTCTCCGACCGCATCTCCCACCGGTTCGAGGTCACTCTCTCTCCGGAGAGCCGTCTTGAGGTCCTCAAGGACGCGCTCCTTCAGGTCGTCCACCTTGAACGTGATAGTTGCGGGAACGGGGGGCTCAACCCCTACGAGGTCGAGGACCTCATCGACGCGCTCGAGAAAGCCCGGCAGACGGTGCTGGATGGAGACGACACATCCTGATCCCCGCTCCGGTGCCGGCCTCCCGGTTCGTTCACCTTTTTGCGGAGGACTGCGAACCTGTAGATGATCGGAGTGGCAGAAGAGGAGAGAGGAGTGTCTGGGTCCGGCGGGCTTGCCGTCAATACCATCCATACCATGGACTGCCTGGAGGGCATGCAGCGCCTCCCGGCAGGTTCCATCGATGTTATCGTCACATCGCCGCCCTACAACATCGGGAAGGAGTACAATTCCTACAACGACCGAAAGCCCCGGGAAGATTACCTGAACTGGATCGGCGCGGTCGCGGCCGGGGTCGCCCGGGTCCTCGCCGACGACGGCTCGCTCTTCCTCAACATCGGCGGAAAACCCCGGGACCCCTGGATACCCTTCGACGTCATCCAGCAGTTCCGTCCTCATTTTGCGTTGCAGAACGTCATCCACTGGGTCAAGTCGATTGCCATCGAGAAGGAGGATGTCGGAGAGTATGAAAATATCGCCGGCGATATCGCCGTTGGACACTACCAGCCGGTGAACAGCTCCCGCTATCTGAGTCAGTGCCACGAGCACATCTTTCACTTCACAAAGATGGGTGATGTGGCTCTCGACAAACTGGGCATCGGTGTGCCTTACCAGGACAAGAGCAACATCGGGCGGTGGAAAGCAGCGGAACGCGACCTCCGCGACCGGGGAAACACCTGGTTCATCCCCTACCGGACCATCCGCTCTTCCCGGTCGCACCCTACCAGTTTCCCGGTGAAACTCCCGGAGATGTGCATCCAGCTCCACGGATGCCGACCCGGGACGCTTGTCCTGGACCCGTTCATGGGCATCGGGAGCACGGCGCTTGCGGCACTCGCTCTCGGTGTGGATTACATCGGGTTTGAGATCGACCCGATCTACCGGGAGATCGCAGAGGCCCGGATCGCTGAAGCCCGCCTGCGGGAACAGCAGGAGTGATACAGATCTTTTTCTGGGGTCGTGGGAAATCGAGCCCCTGCCGGCATCCTCGTCACGCTCACGGCGGCGTCGGTAATCCTGGCCGGGTGTGAGTTACTCTTCCTAAGTTCCACTGATATTCATCAAAAATTTCGTCATGACCGAGCCTATTATATAATACGGATGGTATGTTGTCCCGGCCAGAGGAGAACAAGATGGATATCAAATATGTATCAACGATATGTCCCTACTGCGGCACCGGATGCGGGTTCAACCTCGTTGTCCGGGACGGCATGGTTTTTGACGTGACGCATTGGCAGCGCGCACCTGTCAACGGGGGCAAACTCTGTCAGAGAGGGCGTTACGCCCATGAATTCATCAACAG
>NZ_DANC01000026.1:0-17193 GCF_002499755.1 Methanoculleus sp. UBA291
CCCCTCCCCTATCCCCACCCCCTAATGGCGAATCCTCCACGGTCCACTGCATCCGGCTTTCCCGGTGTCCTGGCGATTCTATCCTCCGGGGAAAGTCCGGAGGGCGCACTCCTCCCCGTTGCCCTCATCCGGGAAAAATTCGCAAATTCTTATCGCCGCCCCTCCTGCAGCCTCTTGATCGTATCCCGGAGCGCAATCGCCCGTTCGAAATCCAGGCGTTCCGCAGCGTCCCGCATCTCGGCCTCGAGCTCGATGACCACGTTCGGGATCTCCGATCTCGGGACGTGCTTTATATCGGTGATATCGACTTCCTTCTCCTGGATAGGCTTCTTGATCGTCTGCGGCGTGATGCCGTGCCGGGCGTTGTATTCGAGCTGCATCGTGCGCCGCCGCCCGGTCTCGGCAAGCGCCTTCTTGATAGAGTCGGTCATCGTATCGGCGTAGAGCACGACCTTCGCGTTTGCGTTCCGGGCGGCCCGCCCGATGGTCTGGATCAGGCTCCTGGCGTCGCGGAGGAACCCCTCCTTATCGGCGTCGAGAATCCCCACGAACCCGACCTCCGGGATGTCGAGGCCCTCCCGCAGGAGGTTGATCCCGACAAGGACGTCGTATTTGCCGAGGCGGAGCTGACGGATGATCTCGGTCCGCTCGAGGGTATCGATCTCGGAATGAAGGTAGCGGGTCTTGATCCCCTGGTCGGCAAGGTATTCCGAGAGTTCTTCAGCGAGCCGTTTTGTGAGCGTCGTCAGCAGCACCCGGTCGCCGCGGTCGATGGTGGCGCGGATCTCGGCGATAACGTTCGGGATCTGGCCCTCGATCGGCCGGACCTCGACCGCCGGGTCCACGAGCCCCGTCGGCCGGATGATCTGCTCCGCGACGCTTGAACGCCGGAGTTCGTAGTCCCCGGGGGTCGCCGAGACGAAGATGACGTTTCGCATGTAGCCCGAGAACTCGTCGAACTTCAGCGGCCGGTTGTCGAACGCCGACGGGAGCCGGAACCCGTAGTCCACGAGGGACTTCTTCCGCGAGTAGTCGCCGTGGTACATGCCGCGGACCTGGGGCAGGGTCTGGTGGCTCTCGTCGATCACCATCAGGAAGTCCTCCGGGAAGTAGTCCAGCAGGCAGTACGGCTTCTCCCCGGCCTTTCTTCCGTCGAAGTGGCGGGAGTAGTTCTCGATTCCCTTGCAGGTCCCGGTCTCCCGGATCATATCGACGTCGTAGAGGGTCCGCTGCCGCAGACGGTGCGCCTCGATCATGCCGAGGCCCGGGAGCCATTCTTCGAGTTCCTGCTCGATGGAGGCTATCGCCCGCTCCTTCTCCTCCTCCGGGACGACGAAGTGCCGGGCCGGGTAGACGAAGAAATAGTCCATCGACTCAAGCCGCCGGCCGGAGACCTTATCGATCTCGCTTATCCGGTCGACCTCGTCTCCGAAGAGCTCGATACGGATGATGTTGTTGAAGTAGCCGGGGACAAGGTCGATGGTGTCGCCGCGAGCCCGGAACCGGCCTGGTGCAAGTTCCATCTCGTTTCGCTCGAACTGGATATCGACGAGGTGCCGGATGATATCGTCCCGCCGCATCCGGTCCCGGACCTTCACCTCGAACCCCATCCCCCGGAAGTTCGCGGGGTTCCCGAGGCCGTAGATGCAGGAGACCGAGGCGACCACGATGGTGTCGGGGCGGGAGAGCAGCGATGCCGTGGCCGCAAGCCGCATCTGCTCGATCTTCGGGTTGATCTGGGCGTCTTTTTCGATGTAGAGGTCGCGCTTTGCAATGTAGGACTCTGGCTGGTAGTAGTCGTAGTAGGAGACGAAGTACTCCACCCGGTTCTCCGGGAAGAACGACCGAAACTCGTTGTAGAGCTGGGCCGCGAGGGTCTTGTTGTGCGCGATGACAAGGGTGGGCTTCTGGACCGCCTCGACGACGTTTGCTATCGTGAAGGTCTTTCCCGACCCCGTGACGCCGAGGAGGGTCTGGAACCGCTCGCCGCGCGAAAGCCCGGCGGTGAGTTGCCGGATCGCTTCGGGCTGCGAGCCCCGGGGCGCAAAGTCTGCCTTAAGTTGAAATGCCGTCATGGTCTCACCGTCTTCTTCCGGAGGGTTCTGTGGTAGGTGATCGCGAACCGGTGCGCCTCGTCGCGGATCTCCTGGATGAAGAGTGACGCCTTCTCATGCCGGTCAAGCGGCAGGGGCCACGAGAAGCCCGGCACGAAGACTTCCTCCTCGCGCTTGGCGATGGCCGCAATCGGAGCCTTGATCCCGAGTTCTTCGAGCACCGCACAGGCCGCCGCAAGCTGCCCCTTCCCGCCGTCGATGAGGATCAGGTCGGGGAGGTCGCCGCCCTCCTTCTGCAGCCGCGTATAGCGCCGGCGGACCACCTCGGCGATGGCGGCGAAGTCGTCGACGCCTTCGACCGTCCGTATCCGGAACCGCCGGTAGTTCCGCTTATCGGGCTTCCCCCGGAGGAACCGGACCATCGAACCCACCATTGCCGTCCCGGAGAGGTGGGAGATATCGAAGCACTCGATCGCGACGGGAAGAGACGGGAGGTGCAGGCGGCGTTTCAGTTCGTCCAGTTTGATCCGGTCGCCGAAGAAGGCGATCTCGACGTTCTTTCGGACAAGGTCGAGCAGGTTCTTCTTCTCTCCCCGTTGCGGAACGACCACCCGGACCCTGCCGCCCCGGAGGTGGGAGAGGTAGGCCACGACCGCATCGTCCACGGGCGTAGGCAGGATCACCTCCTCCGGGGGGTCGTGGTCCGCGTAGTAGCGGGCGAGGAACTCCTCGAGGAACCCGTCCGTCTCGTCGAAAGTATACTCGTGCTTCCCCGAGAGCGTTCCCCGGTCGACGTTGAAGAGCATGAGGGAGACGGTCCCTTCGCTTGCGATATAGTTGACGATATCCTCATTATACGCCTTCTGCCGGTCCACATGCTGGCGCTCCCGCAGCCCCTCGAGGGCCGCGATCTGGTCGCGGCGTTCCATCGCCCGCTCGTACTCCTGCCGCTTTGCGGAAGCCGTCATCTCCTCACGGAGCGTCCGGATGAGCCCGGCGATATCCCCCTTCAGGACCGCCTCGGCCCTCCGGACCCGCTCCCGGTAGTCGTCTTCGCCGATGGCCCCGGTGCAGGGGGCGCTGCACGAGCCGATGTGGGCCCGGAGACATGCCCGCCGGGGGAGGCGCCTGCAGGAGCGGAGGCCGAAGAGCGATTTCAAGAGGCGGAGAAGGTCGTCGCGCTCCCGCGCGGAGACGAACGGGCCGTAGTACCGGCCGTTTCCATCGGGCCCCCGGGCGACGTGGACCCGCGGGTAGGGCTCGTCGGTGACGTGGATGTAGGCGTAACTCTTCGCGTCCTTGAGGTCGATGTTGTACTTCGGCTGGTGCTTCTTGATCAGCGTGTTCTCAAGAATGAACGCCTCGACCTCGGTGTCGGTGACGATGAAGTCGAGCCCGGCGATGGCGGCGACGAGGCTCTGGGTCTTCGGGTCGAGGTCGTGCCGGGAGAAGTAACTCGAGACCCGACGTTTCAGGTTCTTTGCCTTTCCGACGTAGATGATGGTGCCCTCATCGTCGGAGAAGAGGTAGCACCCGGGTTCGGCAGGGAGACTCTGGAGGTCGATCATGGTTTCTTGAGTATCTCTTTCAGGAACGCCCCGGTGTAACTCTCATCGACCGCCGCCACCTCCTCCGGAGTTCCCGTCGCGACGATCTCGCCGCCGGCGTCCCCGCCTTCGGGGCCGAGGTCGATGATGTAGTCGGCGGACTTGATGACGTCCAGGTTGTGCTCGATCACCACCATCGTGTTCCCCCGGGCCACCAGGTCGTCGAGGACCGCGATCAGGTTCTTCACGTCGTGGAAATGGAGGCCGGTCGTCGGTTCGTCGAGGAGGTAGATCGTCTTCCCCGTGGCCCGCTTTGAGAGTTCGCGGGTCAGTTTGATCCGCTGCGCTTCGCCGCCCGAGAGGGTGGTGGAACTCTGGCCGAGTTTGATGTAGCCGAGCCCCACCCGCACAAGCGTCTCGAGCCGGTTTCTGATGGAGGGGACGTTCTCGAAGAGGGCAAGCGCCTCCTCGACGCTCATGTCCAGGACATCGGCGATGGACCGGCCCCGGTACTTCACCTCCAGGGTCTCGTGGTTGTAGCGGGCCCCCTTGCACTCCTCGCACTCGACGTAGACGTCGGGGAGGAAGTTCATCTCGATCTTGATGAGCCCTTCGCCCTGGCAGGCCTCGCACCGCCCGCCTTTGGTGTTGAACGAGAACCGGCCGGGCTTGTAGCCCCGGACCTTCGCCTCTTTCGTCTCGGCAAAGACCTTCCTGATATCGTCGAAGACCTTGGTGTAGGTCGCCGGGTTCGAGCGCGGCGTCCGCCCGATTGGGCTCTGGTCGATGACGATCACCCGGTCGATCTCAGCGTCGAGCGCAAGGTCCTCGTACTCCGCCGGAGTCTCCTTTGAGTAATACAGCCGTTGCATCAGCGCCCGGTAGAGCGTCTCGTAGATGAGCGTGGACTTTCCCGACCCTGAGACCCCGGTGACGACCGTCAGGACGCCTATGGGGATGGCGACATCGATACTTTTTAAGTTGTTTCCCCGGCAGCCCGTAAGGCGGATGAACCGGTCGCTCCGTCGGCGGGAGGCGGGGACCTCGATCTTGAGGTCGCCGGAGAGATACCGGCCCGTGATCGAGGCCGGGTTTCTCGCGATGGCGTCGGGCGGCCCTTCGGCGACGACGTCGCCGCCGTGAAGCCCGGCCCCCGGGCCCATGTCCACGACCCAGTCGGCGCTCCGGATCGTCTCCTCGTCGTGCTCCACCACGACGAGGGTGTTGCCGAGGTCGCGGAGGTGCTGCAGGGTCTCGAGGAGTTTCCGGTTATCCCGCTGGTGCAGCCCGATGGAGGGTTCGTCGAGGACGTAGAGGACTCCCGTCAGGTTCGACCCGATCTGCGTTGCAAGGCGTATCCTCTGCGCTTCCCCGCCCGAGAGGCTCCCGGCGCTCCGCGAGAGGGTCAGGTAGCCGACCCCGACCTGGTCCAGGAACTCAAGCCGGGCGATGATCTCTTTTAAAACCTGCTTTGCAATCTCGCGCTGGCTCGCCGTGAGGTCCAGGGTCCGGAAGAACGCGAGCGCATCCGTGATGGAGAGGTCGGTGACCTCGACGATGGACCTCCCCGCCACCTTCACGGCGAGCACCTTCTCTTTGAGCCGTTTGCCCCCGCACTTCGGGCAGGGGAGGACCCGCATGAATTTTTCGAGCTCGTGGCGGCGGTACTCAGACTGCGTCTGGCGGTAGAGCCGCTCGGACTGCGGGACGAGGCCCTCCCATGCTCCGGAATGCGACCACGCGTCCCCGTTCTTCATCTGCATGGAGATGCGAAGCTGCTCCGGCGACCCGAACATCAGCGCCTGATACTGCCGTTCGGTGAGGTCCTTGATCGGCGTTAAGACCGAGAACCCGAAGTGCTTTGCGACGGCGCTGAGGTACTGGTTGCGGTAGCCGTCGAGGAAGTTCCGGTAGAGCGCGACGGCGCCGTCGGCGATGGACTTGGTCCGGTCCGGGATGATCAGGTCGGGGTCGAACTCCATCCTGATGCCGAGGCCGTTGCACGCCTCACAGGCGCCGAACGGGCTGTTGAAGGAGAACATCCGGGGCTGGAGTTCCTCGAACGCGATCCCGCAGACCGGGCAGGCCATGAGCGACGAGCAGGTCTCCTCGCGCCCATCGGCGTCGACGGCGATGACGAGGCCCCCGGACTTTGCAAGGGCGTTCTCGATCGCTTCAACGAGTCTCGAGCGCTCGTCGACGGACAGCCGGTCGACGACCACCTCGATGTCGTGCTTCCGGTAGCGGTCGAGGGCGATCTCCTCGTCGGTCCGCCGGGTCTCGCCGTCGACCCGGACCCGGGTATAGCCTTCACGGTCGAGGTCTTTGAAGAGTTGCTGGTAGGTCCCCTTCTTCTGCCGGACGACCGGGGCGAGGATGGTGACGGTCCCGGTCATGACGGAGGCGATACGATCGGCAATCCTCTCCGGCGACTGGGCCTCGATGGGGATGTGGTGCTCCGGGCAGAACGGCGTCCCTATCCGGGCAAAGAGAAGCCGGAGGTAGTCGTAGATCTCGGTGACCGTGCCGACGGTGCTCCGGGGATTTTTGGACGTCGTCTTCTGCTCGATGGAGATGGCGGGCGAGAGTCCGTCGATGCTGTCGACGTCCGGTTTTCGCATCAGTCCGAGGAACTGCCGTGCGTAGGCGGAGAGCGACTCCACGTAGCGCCGCTGCCCTTCGGCGTAGATGGTGTCGAATGCAAGCGTGGATTTTCCCGACCCGGATACGCCGGTGAGGACGATGAGCCGGTCTCGCGGGAGTTCGACGGTGATGTCGTTGAGGTTGTGCTCCCGCGCCCCCTTGATGACGATCTTCTTCATTGGTGCGTGCTGGATCTGTTTGTATTCTTACCTCATAGCCGTTTGCCGACCCCTACTTTTAAATGGAATGGATGACGCGAGACCCGAACCAGGCCCGCCTTACGAAGGAGAGAGAAAGCGAGAGTGTTGTGAGGCGGTGGTGATTACCACGCCTCAGGATACGCCATATTCGTATAGATGTCTTCGAGCCGGGCCTTGTGTCCCTTCTCCATGTTTGCGAGCTGCTCAAAGACCATCTTCTGTCCTGCATCCGCAGAGGCTGCGGCAAGCCGGGTATACATCTGGGCCGCCTCCAGTTCCTTCTTGATGGCGAGGAGCAGACCGTCGAGCGGCTTCATGTCGACCGAGAGCGCAGGCTCGTCCATGGCGTCGGTGACCTTGTAGTCGCGGGCCGCTATAAAGTGCATCTCTTTAGCGCCGCGGACCAGCAGGCCCTGCAGGTACTCCCGGTGGCCCTTCTCTTCGTTGGCCAGGTCAAGGAAGAGCGTCTTCAGGCTTGCATCCTTTACCCTCTCGGACACCGACTTGTAGAAGGTGTACGACTCAACTTCGCTATCGATAGCGAATGTAATGATCTTCTGGAAGTCTTCGGAATCCATAGCTGATTTCTCCTTGTTCTTTCTGCAGCCTTCCGGTTTGAGGAGGGGCCACATAATTTGTTCGTATATGGGTGAACAATAAAGTATTGCCGGTTTGGCATATATGTTTTCTCTTTTGATCCCTGCAGGAAATCCAGATAGGAGGACTCCGGCAATCGGGTTCCGATGGATACCCCGTTAAATGGCGGGATCTGAGTAAGAGGAGGTATCATGGCATTGTTTTCAGTGCCGGGGCCGTTCGCAGGGAGACCGATTCGCCCCGATAGAACCGATCGGATCACGTCGGTTTTTTGCCCTTTCCCGTCCAACTTTTCATCCGGAGGATCGGGGCAGTGGAGAGAAGGAGCACGGATGCTTCCCCGCGGGTCGTCGAGGTCGTGCAGGACCGGCACGGGGAGCGGATCGAGATATTCGACCCCCCGTTTTACCGGAAGGAGTTTGAGGACGCATACCGGTTCATCATCGATGAATATCGGGTAGCACCAAAGGAGATCGGCCTCTTCCTCCCCTGCAGCGTGCGGAAACCCTACAGCCAGAGCCCGAGCCACAAACTCTTCCGGCGGATAATCGACGGCGTCCTGGACCCAGAAGACTACCATATCGTCATATTCGGCACCTGCGGGACCGTCCCCGCGGAACTCGAGTGCATGTACCCTTACCAGAACTACCACTACATGCTCGGCAAGACCACGGACGAGCGTATCCGGCGGGATTTCCACCGGATCGAGGTCTACCGGCTGACGGGCTACCTCGAGAAGACACGGGACACCTACCGGCAACGGCTCGCCTACTGCATCGGGCCGTTCCGGAAGGCAATGGTGGAAGCGTCGGAGAAGACCGGGGTCGCCGTCGACCTGCTCCCCTCCGACCCGATGATCGAGCGGCTCTACGATATCGACTGCCCGTTCCCGGAGGGCAGCCTCTCGATGCAGGGCTACATCGATGAGTTCCGGGAGGGGCTCGTGCGACTCGCCGGGGCGGCGCGGCGGGGTAGGGAGGGACCTCCCGACGGGATGCCGCCGGGGAGTTGAGAAACATGCCCCTCTTCCCGCACCCGGGCGGTTCCGCGAGATCGTCGGGATACGGCTTCACTTCGGCTTATAATACCCCCACTTCTCCAGCGCCTCCCTGAGTTCCGGAGCCTTCTTTGCCTTCTCGTCGAGGGTCTCGCCGTCCTTCCAGGCTTCCATCGCCTGCATGACGGCCTTTGCACCCGCCCGCGTGCCCTTCGGGTGGCCGTGGATGCCGCCGCTGACGAGGAGGACGAGTTCGGTGCCGTAGATATCGAGCACGTCCGGAACCAGGCCGGGGTGGAGCCCGCCCGACGAGACGGGAAACGCGCTCTTGATCGCGCCCCAGTCCT
Organism: Methanoculleus sp. UBA291; assembly: GCF_002499755.1. Taxonomy (NCBI): domain Archaea; kingdom Methanobacteriati; phylum Methanobacteriota; class Methanomicrobia; order Methanomicrobiales; family Methanomicrobiaceae; genus Methanoculleus; species Methanoculleus sp. UBA291. The sequence goes on from NZ_DANC01000026.1 coordinate 8,386, forward strand.
GGTCGAGGGCCATGTGCTCCACCGCATTCGTATGCTTCTCCCGGAGCACATCGGCAAGCACGGTGGCCTCCGCCCGCGTGCCGACCAGTTTTCCGACCGCGGTCCCGGTGTGGATCTGCGAGACGCCGATAAGGCGCATGATCTTCGCGAGGAACTGCATCGTGATCCCGTGCTTTGCGTCCCGGTCGAAGGCCGCATGCATCGCCCGGTGGGCGTGGATGGCAAGCCCGAGGTCGGAACAGTAGTCCCGAAGGGTCGCAACGGCGGAGGTTCCGGCGACCACGACGTCGATCATCGCGTAGTTCCAGCCGTTGTCCGCAAGCATCTGCGCCCGCTTCTTCATCGTCTCCGTCTCGGCCGTGATGTTGATGAACGCGGACTTCACGTCGCCGGTCTCCCGCTCGGCCCGGTCCCGCATCTTCGTCATTGCCCGAACACGGTCCTCGAACCGGTTGAACGAGAGGGACGTCAGGTTCTCGTCGTCCTTCACGAAGTCGAACCCACCCATCCAGGTCTCGTACGCGACCTGTGCATGCTCTTCCGCCGTGAAGCCGACCTTGGGCTTCGGGACCGCTCCCGTGAGCGGTCTGCCGTGCACTTTCATCATGTCCCGGATGCCCTCCATTCCGAAGTGCGGTCCCGCAAAATGCCGGATGTATTCGGCCGGAAGTGCGGCATCGATCAGCCGGAGGTCGCTAAGCGCTTTCATGCCGAAGACATTCCCGGCGATGCCGCTCAGGAGCTGGGCAGCGTTCCCCTCCTCCCAGAGGCCGAGGGGATAGGCGATCTTGACGTAGTTCCCCTCGATCGAGAACGCCTTCGCCTGGAGGTCCCGCATCCGGGGCGGCATGGTAAAGAGCGTGGTCCAGGTCCCGGTCGAACTCTCCGAGGCGACCCTCCCGACCGCCTCCTCCTTGCTGATCCCCGCTGCCGGTTCGAAGTAGTAAAGGGCTACAAGTTCGTCCGGGCCGGGGGTGTGGTCAAGGTCAACAAACTCATTGTACCAGTCAATCGCCATAGTCTCACCTCTGAAAGGATGGGTGCCCGGGTAGAAAAACCTTCCATTCGGGGTAGAGCAGCCGCCGGGTTTATCTGTCTCTGCGCGAGGAAGAGATCGGAAGGTGCAGCATGGATAACTCCACCGAAGATCTGCGGTCTCTCTTCGACTACGACGCAGGGAAACCGGTTGATGTCAGGATGACCGGTACCGACGCGGCGATCCGCGACCTGGAGTACCGGGCCGCCCCGGAGCGATGGGTCCGCGCCTACCTGGTGAAGCCGGTCCCCGGTCCGTCTCAATCCGCCGCCGTCATCTTCCTCCACCCGGCGCCGGGGAGCCGGACCACGTTTCTCGGCGAAGCCATGACCCTTGCCAGGATGGGGGCGGTCTCCCTGCTGGTCGACGCTCCCTGGGCCGGCGACGGGGCCGCGGCCTGGGGCCGGGCTCTTGCGGACCCGGAAGGCGCCGTGCGGGAGCACCTGCAGACGGTGATCGGCCTCCGCCGGGGGATCGATCTCCTCGCAGCGCGGCCGGATATCGACCCGGACCGGATCGGGTTTGTGGGCCATAGCATGGGTGCGCTCATAGGTGCGGTGCTCGCCGGCGTCGAGGAGCGGCTCGCGGCCGCCGTCCTGATGGCGGGCACCGGGAGGTTTGCCGATGTCGCCGTCCTGAACATGCCCGCCCTCCGGGGCGAGAACCTCGCGCGGTATCGCCGGACGCTCGCGGAGATCGATCCGGCCGCCTGGGTCGGCCGGGCCGCCCCCACCGCTCTCCTCTTTGAGTCCGGCCTCCGGGATGAGTTCGTCACCGAGGAGCAGTCCCGTGAGTTCTTCGAGCGGGCGGGGAGCCCGAAGTCGCTCAAGTGGTACGACGCGGGCCACAGCCTGAACGATGAAGCCCGCCGCGACCGTATCGCGTGGCTGGGTGAACACCTCTCGTTAGACGGACGGGGCACGGCCGGTACCGCAGCCCACGATATTACGAATGAAAAAATATATCATAATTGGTAAAATTATTATAGATCAAACTCATACTGATATGTGGCCAGGCATCACCCGTGGCAGGACCATGCCTGGACCCGAGCCTCTCTCTGGCGTGTTACTGCACGTCCCTCAGAATACCACACATTTTTTTACCGACCGACCGACCCCTCCGGGACGAATTACTCCGGAATCTCGTTCAAGACCTTCTCGATCCGGTCCACCTTTGCCTCGATCCGGTCCAGCGACTGCCGCAGAGCCTGCAGTTCGGCATCGGCACCCTTCCGGCCCGCCATACTCGCCACCTGCCCCTCGATCCACTCCTTGAGCCGCACAATAATGATGAAGAGCAGCGTCAGGACAGCAAGCTGTATGATAACAAAGAAGGACCCGGCGAGCATGGTATTCCAGAACTCTGAACCGCCAATTGCGCCGGCGAGAAGGCTGATCACGAGCAGTGCGATGACGGCGCCCCACAGCGCCTTCAGAAAGAGTTTCCATCGTTCCTGTTGCATCTTACGACCTCTTCAATGACAGAATCACGTTCAGGTCCAGCTCAAGCTCGAACGGCACCGCCCGGTAGCACCTCCGGAGGTACGGCGGTTCGTCCGACGACCTGCTGATCCCCTCCGCGAGCCCGAACTTTTCGAGCTGCCGCAGGTATATCGCGACCAGCGGCCGCGATAGTCCGAGTTCTTCGGCGATCTCGCGGGCGTACTTCTCCTCGGTCGCGATTGCCCGGAGTATGGCGAGCCGCTGCTCGTTCCCGAGCAGAGAAAAGAGGCGCGCAAGTTCGGGAAGGGTACTGAAAGATAATGTCAACAGATGTTTGTTATTTTTTACACATATGAACGTTACGATAGAGGATCACGTAATTGCCGGCAATCCGGAGAAAGGGAGAGAGCAAAGAGCCGCTCAACCATAGAGGGAACCGACGCTTCGCTACGGCATCTTTTTGGCGAGGTCTCTGATGTATTCAAGAGCCATCAGTGCGTCCTCGCGCTTCCGGTCGACGGCATGCTCACCGGCAAACGCCAAAAAACGGGCGAGTTCTTCCGGGTCCGCCTTCCCTTCCGCCGCCTCGACGACCGCATCGTAGGTCCGCTCCGGGAAGTAGAGCCCCCGGGCCGCGGCAAGGAGCGCACCGGCCGTATCGGCGTCGATCACCCCGCACGAGAATGCCTGCTGCAGGGTCGCCCGGATGTTCACGAGCGGCTCGGAGAGCGGCACGAATGTCTCCGGGTCGAAGAGGAGCGCCACTTCGTCGTCGGCGACGAACCTCCCTTCCCGGTAGGCCCGGTAGATCTCCCCAACGCCCTCCATCCCGAGGCTGTCGAGTTCCGCGGCCCGGAGCGCTCCCATACTGGAGGCGCCGACGACCCGCACCCCGGCCCGGAGCGCGGCGAGAACCTCCCGGTGGGCGACGGCGCAGTCCTGGAAGAAGACGCCGTCGATGAGCCCGACGATCCGGGCCCCGTCGTCCACGGCCCGGGTTATATCGCCACGCTTTGCCGGCGGGCGGTAATCGGCGTCCAGGACCGCTCGGGCGGTCGCGCGGTCACAGCTGGGACCGAGGAAGACGACGACTCCGCGCGTCATGGCACCTCCTCCCCATCCGGTCCTGGTCCATTGCGTACATCTCCAGCCCCGGCACGATCACCCGGACGACCGGGATGCCGATCTCCGGCCGGGTGAGGTCGACCACGATCACCCGGGAGAGACCGGCCGCACCGAGCCGGTCGGTGACGCGGCGGATGTCGGTGAGGAAGTCGTCGCTGTCAAACGACGGCAGGGCCGAAAATTCGACCGTCCCGTTCTCCGCGAACCAGTGCCGGTTCAGCCGTTTCGTCCGCTCATAGCCGATCCGCTTCCTGACGTCCGCCGTATCGGTATCCTCCCGTGCGCCGTGGATCTGGGTCAGCCGGCTCTGGGCGACCTCCGTGAGCGCCCGGAGGACCGCTATCCCGGCGCTCGTGTGCGACCCCATGCCGATCGTGAGGAGCGTCGGGTCCTTGAGGACCACGTCGTCGGCAACCGCGGCCACAGTGGGGACGCCGATGTCGCTCCTGATGTCCTTGAGGGTGACCTCGACGCCGGCGGCCGCGAACTTCGCGAGCAGGTCGGCGGCGAGCCCATCGGCGATCCCACCGATCCGGGGGCCGGTGTTCCGGGTCGCCTCCACAAGCGACCAGGAATCGCGCTCGACGACCTCCATCAGGGCGTGGAAGGTCGCCTCTTCGGGGGTGTTGCCCGACGCGAGCCCGTTGGTGTTGGTCCGAAAGAGGCGGCCGTAGGTCGCCGGCAGGGGATGAAAGACCGCATGAGCCGGGACGAGCACCTCTTCATCCTGCACGATATCGTAGCCCTCCACCCAGGGAACCGCCATATCGGCCGGGACCCGTTCGGGGAGGATCAGGTCCGCCGGGTCGAGCGCCGTCTGCCGGGCCGAGACCTCGCTGTACCTCCCGACGACGGTCTCCCGGTCGCCAATCTCGCCCGAATAGCGCTCGAGCCCCTCCATCACCGCCGAGACTTCAGCCTCGATCGGGGTGGCGCCTTTGCCGTTGTAGACCGATATCGCGCCCGCCTCGGCGGTCGGCCGGATGCTTGAGAAGACCGGGATCCCGATCCGGTCGAGGTTCGTGATGTCGGCGACCCGGGTGATCCCCGCCGCCGGGAGGCGCGCCCGCGCCCGGCGGAGCGTCTCCTCGGGTGGGACCGTGCGCTGGGTCTCTTTTGCGTAGGCCTTCCGGCACGACTGCAGCCGGATCATGCGTCGCCCCCGGACGATTCGCCCGGAACCCAGCGCTCCCCGTCTTTCCCGATCTCTTTCTTCCAGATCGGCACGCTCTGCTTGATCCGCTCGATGACATACTCGCAGGCGCGAAACGCCTCCTTCCGATGACCGGCGCCGACGACGATGAGAAGGATGTTCTCCCCGACCCGGAGCCTTCCTACCCGGTGGATGACCTCAACGGCCTCGACCGGGAACTTCTCAAACGCCTCGTCCCGGATTGCCGTGAGTTCCTTCGCCGCAACGTCCTCATAGGCCTCAAGTTCCATCTCCTCGGTCCCGTCGTCGTCCCGGACGACGCCGAGAAAGGTGACCAGGGCGCCCATATCGGGCCGCTTCACCCGGCCGATCACGGCGTTTACGTCGAAATCCTCTCTGGTTACGCTGATCATGCTTGACAACCCCCGTTATCCGCCCGCCACCGGCGGGAAGAGGGCGACCTCGTCCCCGTCGGCAAGGGTGAGCGACGCGGCCTCCGCACGCCGCACGCGCCGGCCGTTGTGCATCAGTATCACGTATCCCCGGAGTTCCCCGTTCTCGTCAAAGAGCGCATTCTTTGCTTGCTCCGAAGTTGCCCCGACCGCCTCAAGCAGCCGGCTCATCGTCGCTCCCCCGGGGACCTCCAGCGTGAGGTCCCCCCCGATGGCCTCCCGCAACCGGGCAAAAACCCTGACCCGAACCTGCATTCCTCTTCTCAACTCCTCAACGCCGGTCGTTTTTCACACGCACTGCAGCCTTTACTATGCCGGAGAGCGCGTTTTGCCGCCGATAGGGGCACGGGTTCACATCCGTGAGCATCGCCGCTCGGCCCTCCGTACGTGGACGGGCCCTCTCTCTACCGGACAGATACGCAATTTATGTGGTGTCCCGGGTAATTTGAAGATTGTGATTCCATGGAGGTGCCGGGGGGAGGGGGGACCGCCCGGCCGCCCGGGCTCACGGCAACGAGAGAAACCGGTCCCCGCCGGAGAAACGTATATTAATGGTCAGGGATACTCCATCAGCGCCGGCACATACACCGGGGCATGGAGCGGGAGCATGACGATGGAGGTTATCGATGACGGGAATGTCTGGGATACGTTTGTAGACGAGAGCGCCACTGGATGTCTCTTCCATAAGTGGGAGTTTATGAAGATTACCGGGAAGCATACCGGCTTTACGTTCCTCCCCTACGGGGTCTTCAAGGGCAACGAGTTGATCTGCATCCTTCCGCTCTTCGAGAGGCAGATGCACGGGATCAGCATCCTCCTCTCCCCACCTCCCCTCCAGTCGGTGATACCGTATCTCGGGTTCGTCATGGGCCGCCGCTACGACACCGCCAAGCAGAGCAAGAAGGAGTCGATGCTCAAAGAAGTCGCGCAACAATTTGAGGACGAACTGGCGGTGCTGACCCCGAACTACCTTGCCATAACCCAGGTCCCGGGGTTCATCGACGTCCGGCAATTCCTCCGGGGGGGCTACGATACCCGGATCCACTTCTCGTACGTCATCGACCTCGAGCCGCCGCTCTCCGAGATCTGGAACGGCTTCTCCTCGAACCTTCGGACCAAGATCCGAAAAGTGGAGAAGGACGGCTACCGCCTCGAGAAAAGCACCGACCTCTCGATCTTCTACAAAACCATCGCGGAGCGGTTCAGCGAGCCGGAGATGAACATCCCGATGATCAGCCGGGCCTACTTTGAGGACCTCTACCGGGCGTATCCCGACGGCCTCGGGATCTACTACCTCTACGACGATTCCGGTGCAGTGACGGGCGTGCAGGCCACCCAGGAGTATAAGGACTTCACCCTGTGGATGGGGGCCCCAAAGCTGACCGCGACGCCCGGCAACGAGTTTCTGCAGTGGCTCCTCCTCCAGCAGGCGAAGGCGGCGGGATACCGGCGGATGGAGAACGTCGGGGCGAACAACGAGAACTTAAACCTCTTCAAAGCGAAATTCAACCCCGCGGTCACCATCTTTCTGGAGTTGAGCCGGCAGGACCTCTTCGGCAGGGTTGCCCGGTGGGCCTACAGCACCATCGCAAGCAAAGGTCCGATGAAACGAAAAGTCCTCTCGTATATCGAGTGACGGACCGGTAGTCCGAAAAAAGGAAGAAGGTCGGGGGGTCCCGGCCGTTACCGCCGGCCGTACTTGCGGAACATGTAATAGAGCCCCGCACCGACCCCGATCATCACGATGAGGCCGAACACCGCGACGTAGGACTGTTCTTTCACGACAATCCGGTACTCGTCCTCCCCTTCGGCCTGATCGCCCTTCACCTTGGAGACAATCTTGTACTCTCCGGCGACGATATCGGCCGGCGGGACCACCGTCACCTGCACCGTCGCCCGTTCGCCGGGCTCAAGGCTCGCGACCGACGCCGGGTCGACGGTCACCCGCCACCCTTCCGGTGCGCTCATGTTGACACCGAGGTTCGTCAATGTCCCTCCGGTTCCGATGTTGGAGACCGTCATATCGAACGTGAGGGTATCGCCGCGGTTGATCTCGTGGCGATAACTCTTGGCGTAGGTCCGCAGGTCGTAAGACCCCCGGAGCCGGAGCGTCAGGTTCTCTTCATACTGCCGGGCGGCGGAATCTATCACCAGCGTGACGTTGTACTCCCCGACGTCGACCGAGTAGGGCGGGATGAGATCGAGGTAGAGGGTCTTTTCCTCACCGGACGGGATGTAGATCTCCGAGATCTCCTGGGTAGCATCCTGACTCTCCTTGAACCGACCGTACCACTGCTCGGGGAGGCCCAGAACGGAGAGAGCATACGTATCGTCGTTTCTGCCGGTGTTCTTCAGGATCATCTCGTACTGCGGGTTCGTGCCGATAGACACCATCTTCGAGGGAGACTTCACCCGGATCTCGGCAAAGAAGTTCTCTTTTTCAAGCGGCACGATCCCGAGGTCGGTCTTCTGGCCGATCCGGACCTCGACGTTCTTCTTTTCCCACGGCCGGTAGCCGGGCTTCGTGACCTTGACGGTGTAGGTCCCCATCGGGGCGCCGATGGAGACCTTGCCCTCGGCGGTCGTCAGCATCCCCTCGACCTGGGTATCCTTATCATAGACGCCGATATCGGCGCCCTTCACCACGTTTCCTTCCTTGTCCACCACGGTGGCCTCGATGGTCCCGGTCTCACCGCTGTGAGTCTTCGTGACCTTGACGTAGAGCCAGATCGTCCCCTCCCCGGCGCCGACCCGGAGGGGGTACTCCCCAACCTCGGCCTGGCCGGAGGTCTCCACCACCAGCTTGACGGTCTTTGTCTCACCGGCCGGAAGCAGCATTCTGTAGACTTCGCGCTCCCCATCCTCAAACCGGATCTTCCAGCCGTCGGCGCCCCGGAAGGTCCAGTAGTTGAGGAGGCACGTCCCGGTATCTCCCTGGTTCGTGATTGCAAGGTTGAAGATGGCGGTGTCGCCCGCTTCGACCAGTTCACCGGGGAAATCGCACCGGATATCCGTCGGCAGTGTCCCTTCCTGTGGGGCCGCCGCCGCGGGTACGACCGGGGCCGCCAGGAGGAGGAGTGTGAGGAGGATGCATATACCTGACTTTCTGACTGATTTCATGATCTCACCTGATATCCATTCTCATGAACTTTACATAGGTCGCGGCGAAGAAGACCGACGGGAAGACGATGAGCGCGGCGATGTTCATCCAGACCTGGCCGAGGGCGTCGGCAAGCCCGGGCGTCTCCTCCGGCATCTCCGGACTATAGGCCGAGTATATCATCGTGGAGAGGCTGGGGTTCGTCACCGCCATCGCGACCCGGTAGTAGTTCATCTGCGGCGAGAGGATGCTTGAGACGTCGTTGATGAGTCTCAGTTTTTCATAGTAGGTTTGCAGTTCTTCTTCGTATGCCTTCCACTCAGGGTCGGTGTCTTCCTGGGGTGCCTGGGGATCGTTTACCGCGACGCTCCTCACGGCGGTAACAGATCCGCCCCCGGTGACAAAGGTCCGCGAGTAATCCACATTGGGCGGTTCGGGGGGGTCGCCTGCGAAAGCGTCTGCAGCCATCGTCCCGAGGACGGGGAGGAGCGAGGAGACGA
>NZ_DANC01000042.1:0-32186 GCF_002499755.1 Methanoculleus sp. UBA291
AGGGGCTCACCCCCCTCCCCTCCAACCCCTCCCCCGGTTGCGATACCCGGTGGGAATCCGTGCACGGGTGAGCGAACAATCAGTCCAAACACTTTTAGGACACTGGAAAAGCCGGATGCAGTGAACCGTGGAGGATTCGTCATTAGGGGTGGGATATGCGACGTTCCTCCGGAACGGAGCACGAACACCGAAGGTGCGCAAGCCCGGTGGAAAGTCGTGCACGCACGGATGAGCGATCAAAGAACGTTAAGCCCGGCATGCGGGGAAAATTGGGGCCGGCCAACCCCGGACCGCCATTATGCTTCTGCTGCAGGCGCTTCGACGGGTCGCGCCTGGCCCTGCTCCGGCAGGATGAGCCAGAGCAGGATGTAGATGACAATGCCCGCGACGAATCCCGTGGCTACGGTGATTATGACCCAGATCACCCGGATGACGTTCGGGTCGATCTCAAGGTAGTCTCCTATGCCGCCGCATACGCCGGCGATCCACCGGTCGGTCGTTGAACGGGTTAACTTCTTCATGACAACTCCCAGAATGTTCTTTCTCTCGTCAATATAATAGATTTTTCCCCGGAAGCGGGAGAAATGAGCGTCGATGCCCATCGGCTCACCCGGAGGCGGAACCGACAGCGCCGCGCTTCCGGCACCCGGATCGACGGCGTGCTTTTCTTGACGGGGCGCAGGCATCGCAGCCGCCGCAGGGAGAGGCGATGCGCTCCCCGAAGTATTCAAGGAGCATCGCTCTCCGGCACCCCGTCGTGGTGCAATAGTCCACCATCCTCTGCAGTTTCGCGCGTGCGACCTCGCGCTGGAACTCGGACGGGAGGTCGCGGTCGATCAAAGAGCGGAGGCGTTTTGCATCTTCGTCGCGGTAGAAGAGGATGCAGTCGCTCGTCAGCCCGTCTCTCCCCCCCCGGCCGCTCTCCTGGTAGTAGGCTTCAAGCGTCTTCGGCATATCGTAGTGAACGACGAACCGCACGTCCGGTTTATCGATGCCCATCCCGAACGCGCTCGTCGCACAGACAACCCGGACCTTCCCGTCGATAAACAGGTCCTGCGTCCCGGCCCGGGCCGCCGCCGTCATCCCGGCATGGTAGGGGAGCGCCGAAACGCCGTCGGCCCGGAGCCGTTCCGCAAGCGTCTCGGCCCCTTCCCTCGTCGCGGTGTAAACGATCCCGGTCCCGGTCTTCCGACCCCGCAGATAGACGCGGAGCCGCTCGTATGCGTCTGCGTCTTCTTCCTTCGGGACGACGGCATACCTGAGGTTCTCCCGGTTGAAACTCCCGACGTAGACCGAAGGGTCCGAAAGATTGAGCTGGCGTGCGATGTCCTCACGGACGTCCGGAGTCGCGGTCGCCGTCAGGGCAACCATCGGAACCTCCGGGAACCGCTCCTTGAGGACCGCGAGCGACCGGTACTCGGGGCGGAACTGGTGCCCCCACATCGATATGCAGTGCGCCTCGTCGACCGCGATCAGCGTGACGGGAAGCGATGCAAGGAGCGTGAGGAAATCACCGTCGACCGCTTTCTCCGGCGAGACGTAGAGGATCTGGACCTGGTTCTCGTCCAGGTCCGAGAGGATCCGGCGCGTCGCTGTGTAGGACCCCGAAGAATTCAACGCTTCCGCGCCGATCCCGCGGGCCTGCAGGTCGTCGACCTGGTCTTTCATCAAGGCGATGAGGGGCGAGACCACCAGCGTAACGCCGTCGCCGATGAGCGCGGGGACCTGGTAGCAGAGCGACTTGCCGCCTCCGGTCGCAAGAACCGCAAGGACATCGCGCCCGGCGAGGAGGTCCCGGATTACCTCCCGTTGATAGGGCTTAAATGCCGTATGTCCGAAGTAACGCTGCAGGATCAGGCGAGGGCGATCCATCACTATACATAGGCGCTCCGCCGGCATAGTATCTTCGGCCAGAAACGGGGCTCGATCCGGCGAGATCCTCTATCTCGATATCTCGTCCCAGAAGCCGGCGACGGCGGAGAAGATCCTCTCCCGGAGATCGGCAAGCCGGGCCTCGTCGACCTCGCGCCCCTCGGCCTCGTAGAGGCCGCGGTTGATCTCGACCTGGACCCAGGGGGTCCGTCTCTGCCGGTAGTGCGCCACCGTGATGAACCCGCCCCGGAAGGGGTCGTTCATCACGACCCGCCCTTCGCCGTCAAATTCCGCCTGGAACGACCGGGCGAGCGCCTGGAGCCACACCGGCGGGCAGGTCACGAGACTGCCCGGTTTTTGCGGCTTCCCGTTCCGGTCCCCCCGGTTGCTCAGGCAGAAGAGCGGGCGCGGGCGTCCGGCGTCCATCCTGACCGGCGGAGAGTGAGGCAGCATGCTGTGGCAGTCAAAGGCGATCTCGATGGAATCGGTATTGAGAGCCCCGGCCAGCCGTTCGTGAAACGGATAATAGTAGTTCTGCAGGAGGGACCCGATCACCTCCATGTCGGGCGTCCGGCCCTTCCGGTATATCGGGGTCCCGTCCTGCGTAATGACCTTGACCACGCCGTCCTGAGCCCGCGGCGGATAATCGTAGGGCGGGCGGTTGGTGTCGACGAAGATCCGGGAGACGTCGAAATCAACCAGAGCCGCCACTCTGCCGTCGAACCCGTAGATACGGCGGGTATGGGGATCACTGTTGAACAGGATCTCCTGCCGGGAGAGGTTGATACGGCCGTGGACCTCGGGCGGCACACAGAGACCCCCGTGGGGGATGGAGATGAGGAACGGGTATCGGTCGCTCACCCCATCACCCCTCCCGCAAAGCAGATCCGGGAACTGACGCTCATGCTCTCATTGAAGGTATGGTGATACCCGGTACAAAAGCGCATCGGCTCCGGAAAGAGGTCTCTTCCTCGCGGAAAAACGTGAAATGATTATATCTCCGGCGCCTGTTCCTCTACCCGCCTGCTTGTCTCCTGTGCCTGGAGAACGTCAAGGACATCCTGCATATCGGGCACCAACGTCGCCCGGTACCCCCCGACAAACACGATACGCCGGAATTCGTCGATAACAATGTTGGCCCGCCGGGAATAGCCCTTTGCGCTGTCAAAGACGCCGTAGATCTGTGCCACCTCACCGTGGGGCCAGAAGTCTGCAAGGAGACGGGTCTTCTCGATACCAAGACTCTCCGCCCACGCCCGCTTGCAGGGGGCGGAGTCCACGCTGATGCCGAGTGCGACAGCAGAGAGGGCATTGAACGCCTCCTGATGCGCGTCCAGCGCTTTCATCTGTCTGGCGCAGATGCTGGTCCAGGCCAGCGGGTGAAACGAGAGAATAACCCGCTTTCCCGGAAAGTCTGATAACCGGACTTCATTCCCGTTCTGGTCAGGTATCGAGAAGTCCGGAGCAAGTTCGCCGATCTCGACCATCGCACATTCACCCGGGTAGAGACTCCGGTCCCGATCATGATAAACATTTCTCATGGTCGAGCCCCTCCCGGGTCCGCCGCACAGACTACCTGCAGGTCTCCTTCGGGTGAAGGACTCCGTGATCGGGCCGTTTGTCCGCGGGCGTTATATGCCCGCCGCAAGTCCCGCAGGTTTAAGACTCCTGCCTGTGAGAATAATACAATGCCCGTGGCTACCAGTATCTTGATCATCATCCTGCTGATACTTGCAAACGGTTTCTTCTCGATGACGGAGTTTGCGCTGGTCTCCGCAAAAAAAGCGCGTCTGCAGAAGAAAGCAGCCGGCGGCGACGCCGGGGCGGCGACCGCCCTCGATCTTGCCAGAGAGCCGACGCAGTTCCTCTCCACCATCCAGATCGGCATCACCGTCATCGGGATCGTCTCCGGGGCCTTCGGCGGGGCGACGCTCGCGGGACCTCTCGCAGAAGTCTTCGCCGAAATCCCCCTGTTTGCCCCCTATAGCGGCCCGCTGGCGGGGGTGATCGTCGTCGTGGGCATCACCTACCTCACGCTGGTGATCGGCGAACTGGTGCCGAAGCGGGTGGCTATGACCAATGCCGAGCGGATTGCATCCTTTGTTTCCCGCCCGATACGAGTCCTTTCCCTGGCCGCCGCACCCCTCGTCCAGGTGCTGAGCGCTTCAACCGAAGCGGTCCTTACGGTGCTCGGGGTGCGTAAGCCGACAGGGCCCGAGGTTACGGAGGAGGACGTCAGGGTCCTGATCGGGCAGGCCACCGCGGCGGGAGTGTTTCAGGAAGCGGAACAGGACATGGTCGAGAGCGTCTTTCGTCTCGGCGACCGGCGGGTCAGCGTGCTGATGACCCCGCGGCCCGACATCGTGGCCGTGGACGTGGAAGACCCTCCCGAAGAGAACTGGCGCAAGATAGTAGAGTCCAAACACAGTTATTTTCCGGTCTATCGTGAGCACCTGGACAACCTCCTCGGCATCGTCTCGGTCCGCGGCCTCTGGGCACGGATGATCGCGGGCGAGCCGCCGGACCTTGAGGAGGCAATCGAACCCGCTCTCTTCGTTCCCGAGAGTGTCCTTGCACTCACGGTCCTTGAGAAGTTCAAGACCTCCGGAGCGCGGATCGCCCTTGTCACCGACGAATACGGGAGCATCCAGGGGCTGGTTACGGTGCACGACCTCATGGAATCGATCGTCGGTGATATTCCCTCGGTCGATTACCCGTCCGAAAACCCGGCGGTTCACCGTGAAGACGGGTCATGGCTCCTCGACGGGCTGCTCCCGGTCGATGAGTTCCACGACCTCCTCGGCGTGGGTACCCTGCCCGGGGAGGGGCGTGGATACTACCAGACCCTCGGTGGGTTTGTAATGATGTACCTCGAGCGGACACCGAAGGCCGGAGATTGGTTCTCCTGGAACGACCTCCGGTTTGAGGTTCTCGATATGGACGGCCACCGGGTCGATAAGGTGCTCGTCACGCCGGAGGCTGCCGGCGATGAGAAAAAAGAGGAGTGACGGTCATTCGATCCCGACAAGGCTGACGGTGAATGTCAGGTCTTCGCCTGCAAGGCGATGATTCGCATCGATGGTGATTGCATCGGGCGAGATGCCGGCGACCTGCGCCGGCAGAACCCGCCCGTCCGGCAGGGTTAACTCGACCGTTTCTCCGACGGTCAGGTTCTCTCCGCCGGTGATGCCGGCCGGATCAACGTCAAAGACGAGATCCTCCCGGTATGGTCCGTAGGCCTGGTCGGCCGGAATATGGAGGGTCTTCGTTTCCCCCACCTGCATCCCGACGACACCCGCCTCGAACCCGGGGATCACCTCCCCGCGGCCGACGGTAAACCTGAGCGGTTCGCCGTCGGCGGAACTGTCAAAGACCGTTCCGTTCTCAAACGTGCCGGTGTAGTGGACCGTTACCGGATCTCCCGACTTCACCGATGCCTGCCCGACACAGCCCGAGGAGAAGGCGAAGATACACGCGATCAGCAGGAGGAGACCGAACACATGCGTTCTCTTCATAGGTCCCCTCCGTTATCGAGCGCCTTCTTGAAGCATTCTACCGCTTCCGCAAACCTGCCCCGCCGGTCAAGTGCTTTTCCTTTCAGGTACCATGCCCGGGCGTGACGGGGTTCCGCCGCGAGGACCTTATCAAAGCAGGCGCCCGCCTGCTCGTACTTCCCCTGGTGACCGAGGGCGAGCCCCTTGCAGAACCAGGCATGGGTGTCGCCGTCGCCCAGTTCGATAGCCGTATCAAACGCCTTGAGGGCATCATCGTGCCTTTCCAGCGCGTCCATGAGCATCCCGGTGGCGTTCCAGAAGGCTGCGTTCTTCGGAGCGATCGAGAGCGCCTTCTCGTAACTGGCCAGAGCGTCGTCGTATCTGCCCGCCTTCTCGAGCACCGTCCCCCGCAGGAAGAGGACGGCAGGGTTCTCGGCCTGGAGAACGATGACCTTATCAATCGACTTAACCGCCTCCCCGTACCGGCCGAGATGGATGAGGGCCGATGCATGGGCATGGAGGGCCTCGATGCTGGTCGGTTCCAGTTCCAGCACCCGCGTGTAGGCATCGAGGGCATCCTCATGTCTGCCGGCCCTCCCGTACGCTTCCCCGAGTCTCCGCAGGGTAAGGGTATCCGCCGGGTCCGCCTGGATCACCTTCTCAAAGCATCCCGCCGCATCGGCGTAGCGCCCGAGCCACATGAAGATCTCTCCGCGCCGCTGCCAGGCAACCCTGTTCTCCGGGCTGACCGCGAGGATGCTTTCGGAGCACTCCAGCGCCTCTTCGTAGCGCCCCATATGCACAAGAGCGCTCTCGAGGGTGTTCCATGCCCCGGCATCATGCTCATCGCCCTTGAGCACCAGCGCGTACTGCCTGATCGCGTCGCCGAATCTTCCGTCCCGCTCGAGCGCCATGCCGAACGCCATTCTCGCATCCCGGTCGTCGGGCGTGATCTCCAGGTACTGCTCGTAGGCTTCGCCCGCCTCCGCGTGTCTGCCGACGGCTTCCAGCATCTCCGCCCGGACCCTTGCAACCGCCGCGTTCGCGGGATCGGAGTCGAGCACCCGGTCGCAGCACTCAATCGCCCTCTGGTGCCTGCCGAGCCGTGCGAGCGTGACGGCGAGCGCAAACCAGGCACCGGTATCCGCCGGCCGCCCGTCGGTCACTCGCGTATAACACTCCGCCGCCTCCGCGTCCTGTCCCATCTTCTCCAGGGCCCGGCCGCGGTTAAACCATGCAAAGAGGTTGTCCGGCTCCGCGACGGTGGCCTGTTTAAAGCACCCGGCCGCTTCCTCATACTGCCCGAGCGCGGTCAGGACGATCCCGCGGTTCACCAGGTATCCCCCCGCATCCGGATCGGCTGCAAGAAGGGTTTTGTAGCAGTCGGCCGCTGCAGCATAGTCCCCGAGGTCCTCGAGGACCCGTGCTTTCCGGGCAATTACCCCGGTGTCTCCCGGGCTTGCCTCCGCCGCCCGGTTGATCGCTTCAATCGCCTCCCCGTATCGTCCGAGGCGTTCGAGCGCCCCGCTCCGGCCGAGCAGGGCGGCCCGGTCGGCCGGGTTTCCGGAAAGCACCCGGTCGAAGCAGGCAAGCGCCTCCTCATACCCGCCAAGGTGCATGAGCACCTCTCCCCTGCTCTTCTCGGCTGCCGTATCTCCGGGATTGATCCCGAGGAGGGCACCGAACGCCTCCGCCGCCTCCGCGTACCGGGAGAGGTGCACCAGGGCATCGCCCTTCCTGTGCAGGAAGTGTGGGTCGTCTCCGGCACCCGGCACCTGTTCAAGGTATGCCAGGGCGTCGCCGTATCGGCCGAGGTTCATGAGGATGTCGGCCTTCATCAGCCGGGCAACGGCATTTTGCGGTTCTTTTTCAAGAACCGCGTCCAGGCGGTGGTTCGCCTCGTCATACCTCCCCAGGTGAAGAAGTGCGGTGCTGCTCTGCTGCAGGACGACAGCGTTCCCGGGGTCGGCCGCAAGAACGCGTTCGAAATCCTCCTCCGCTTCCGCGTACCGGCCGAGGTGAAGCAACGCAATCCCCCGGCAGTTCAGGACGTTCTCGCTCCGGGCATCGAACTTCAACGGCTTCGACTTCTCGAAAGCCGCCGACCCGTCTTTCTCAAAGAGCGCAAGGTCGGTGCCGCTCCCGATCCACTTCATCCCGGTCGCTGCCTGATTCTCAAGTACGCGGTCGAACGACCGGATCGCCTCGGCGTACTGGCCCAGGCGGAAGAGCGCCATGCCGCGGACGTACCAGACCTGGACCTGACTCTGGTCGTGTTTCAGGATCTGGTCGAAACTCTTCACCGCACGGTCATAGCGGCCGAGCGTATCGTAGACCAGCCCCATGGAGTAGCGCACCGGGATGTTGTCCGGAGCGGCGAGGGCGACCTTATCGAAGCATTCCATCGCCTCTGCGTAGTCTCCCGCCCGGAGGAGCAGCGAGCCGCAACGGTACCGGACGGGGAGGTTTTCAGGGTCGGCGGCGGCGATCTCCCGGTAGCAGCCGGCGGCGTCCTGGAACCGGCCGGTGTGCTCGAGCGCCAGGGCTTTGCCGTAGAGTGCATCGAGGTTGCGGGGTTCTTTGTCGAGCACCTTGTTGAACGTGTCGACGGCTTCGGGGTAGTTCCCTTGGTAGAGGAGGGCGTTCCCCTTTCGAGCGAGGGTTTCGGTGCTGTCGGGGTTTTCCCGAAGGATTCTCTCAAAGTTGACCGCTGCTTCCCGGTAATTCCCGGTTCGTTCGAGCATCCTTCCGAGTTTCTCCCGCAGGACACCGTCTTCCGGGTTTCCCTCCAGTGCCCGCCGGTAGGCGGCCGCCGCGTCGGCGTATCGACCGAGCCTCTCAAGCATCTCGCCCTGCCAGCAGGAGGCGTTCGTGTCCGCGGGGTTGTCTTCGATGACCGTTGCGAAACACCCGGCCGCCTCCTCGTAGTTGCCGGTTCGGGAGAGGGCGTGCCCCAGTGTCCGCAGTATCCCGGCATCGCCGGGAGACGATTCGAGCGCTTTCCGCAGCCAGTCCACGGCTTCGTCGTCCCTGCCGAGACAGGCGAGCGCCTCGCCCATGGCCCGGCGGATGGGACCGTTTTCAGGATCAACCTTGAGCGCCTTCTCGAAGCTCTTCACCGCCTCACCGTAGTTCCCGGCCTCAAACTGCGCGGTTCCCTGTTGTATCGCGGGGTTGACGTTCTTCCCCTGCCCCAGTATATTACCGAAGAAATCCATCCGGCACCCTTTGCTGTTGTTCGTTAGGTATGCGAGTATTCACTGTTATATCCTCTGTGATCGGTTTTCTCTTCTCCCGGTGATCGATGTTCTTCTCAAGGTTGATGCGCCGGCCGCTGCTTGAAAGGACCGGTCTGCGTCGGTTATGGGACCGGGGTGATATGAGGGGTACCGGCAATCGACACGCAACGGTCATGGCGAGAGAGATCCCGGGAGACAGGCGGGACAAACCGCCCATCTCCGTTCAAACGTCCAGAATAGGGTCGAACTGCGATTTGCCGACCGGGCCGTAGAAACTCGATATCTTTTGGTCCATTCCGCAGATCGGGCAGGCATAGTCCTCCGGCAGGTCCTCGAACGCAGTGCCTTTCGGGTACCCCCGGAGCGGTTCGCCGCGGTTTTTGTCATACACGTAGCCGCAGATCTTGCAGACGAACTTCGTCGGCTCCCAGGGCTCGAACCCCCATGCCCCGATCGGCCCTTTGCCGGTCGCACCGCAGACCGGACAGACGTAGTCCTCCGGCAGGTCTTCAAACGCGGTTCCTGCCGGGACGCCGCGGTGAGGTTCGCCCCGCAGCGGCGAGTAGATGTAGTTGCAGTACCTGCACCGGTATCGCTTCACCTTCTCCATGCCGGTCACACTCCTTCAAGATAGCCACCCGCACAGTCGTGGGGTGCGCTCCTGAAAGGCGGCTTATCAGATAAGGCTTCGCGTGGATTGTCCCGGCGTCGCGCGTGACCGCTATCCATACAGGGCTCTGCTGCCGCCGCTCTACGTCCGAAAGAAGACTTTGAGAATATACACGGTTTCTCGATGCCGCCGGCAGGGGGAGCGAATCGGGTACGGCAAAACGGAAACCGCCCCGGCCCTCGCGCGGTCTCAGTCGCAGGAGACCTCGCCGGTGTCCCCGTTCACCGTCACCCGGGTTCCGGGGGCAAGGCCGGAGAACTCCGGCGGCAGGCGGTCAACCATGGGGATACCTGCAATGATTGCCCCGACCGCGATGATCGGTTCGGCCTCCGTATTGATGATCGCCGCAGGAGCATACCCGTTCTGCTTTAATGCGTAGATCACGTAGGATCCGACCGTCGAGCCTTTTCCGTACGGGAAGGCCAGCACGCGCCCGGCAATGGAGTGCCCCTCCAGCGGGTGCCCGCGCTCGACTACGGTGCCGGTCTCCGGGTCGACGCCCGAGAGGAACGATATGGGTTCGGACGAGACAAGGAGGTCTCCGCTGCCAAGACCCCTGGATATGCTTCTGCCCTGCACGATCATTTCACCACACTATAATATGAGGTTGGAGATCCAACTATATGAGTGACATGGACGAAACCATTGGCAACACTCCTGGCAGCGAGCACGACATGCTTACGCTCCAGATTCAGGATCTAAAGGCGCAGATCCTGGATTATAAACTTAAAAACGAGTTGCTGGAAAAGGAACTCCTGCAGCTCCGGAAAGAGAACGCTCAGTTAAAGCGCGTGCCGCTGTTTGTTGCCGCTGTGGTCGATGTGCTTGAGAACGGCGAAGTGTATCTCCGGCAGCAGGGCAACAACCAGGAATACGTTACCGCAGTCAATGCACGACTCCACCGCACTCTTAAGCCCGGGATGAAGGTGGCTGTGAACAATACCCTCTCTATCGTCAAGACTATCGGCAACGTCTACGACTCGAGAATCAGGGTTATGGAGCTCGACGAGCAGCCGAGCGTAACGTTCGAGCAGATCGGCGGTCTAAGGGAGGAGATCGAGGAGGTCAGGGAAGCCGTCGAGTACCCGCTCACGAAGCCCGAGATCTACGAACGCATCGGCGTGGAGCCCCCGAAGGGTATCCTTCTCTACGGCCCGCCCGGTACCGGAAAGACCCTGATTGCAAAGGCGGTCGCCCACCAGTCCAACGCCCGGTTCATCAGGATGTCCGGAAGCGAACTCGTCCACAAGTACATCGGGGAGGGTGCGCAGCTCGTCCGTGAACTCTTCATCCTCGCCCGGGAACGCGCTCCGGCCATCGTCTTTATCGACGAGATCGATGCGATCGGGAGCATGCGTACGAACGACGGGACCTCCGGCAGCGCCGAGGTCCAGCGGACGCTGATGCAGCTCCTGGCGGAGATGGACGGGTTCGGGAACCGCGGCAACGTCCGGATCATGGCGGCGACGAACCGGATCGATATGCTGGACCCGGCTCTCCTCCGTCCGGGCCGGTTCGACCGGATCATCCAGGTCCCGCTCCCCGATGCCGGCGCGCGCCTTGAGATCCTGAAGATCCACACCGCGAAGATGGCGCTCTCCGGGGACATGGACCTTGCCGCGATTGCAGAACGCGCCGGGAGCACCACCGGTGCGGAGTTGCAGGCGATCTGCCGCGAGGCTGGTATGATGGCGATCAGGAGAAACGCCGATGCCGTCGAACAGGCCGACTTCCTTGCGGCGATCAAGAAAGTGAAGCGCGAGGCGGCGGCGCCCGACAGCCGCATGTATATCTGACGGGATTCTCCCGCCACTCTTTTTTGTCCGCACCTGACGGTGCTTGAACCGGCCTTTCAGCCCGTCGTATTCCATCCCTCAGTCACATGAACGATGCATGGATTCCAGGGTATCGCCATTGGAGGGAGGGGGACCCCCGTTGCGATAGTCATCACAGTCCAGTGTACCGGGCTTTCAAGTCTTAACCTCGATCTCCGCGAGAAGACTCTCTCATCTGTCCTCCTGCCGATGGAGTTCCGGGGCAGCATCGAAGGAAGTCTTATCGACCTCGTGCTCCCACAACTATGCAATGAACGTCCTCCTCATTCAACCGGAGGGGGTTGACCTCTACGCTACCCTGCTCAAATCCGAGACCAGCAGGAAGGCCCTCCGTTTTTACCAGCCCGACCATCTGGCATACGGGATGCGCATCCGGACGGCGTCTCTCGGGAGTGCGCTTGCTCTCGTCTCCGAACTCCGGTGGTACATCCAGCGCTACGTCGAAGAGGTCCTCTTCGAGCCCGCGGAGGGGGGGGTCTTCTGCTCGTCCGGCCTTGCCGGGCAGATCTACGAGCGGGACGTGAGACCCGCCGCTCCGTGGAGGTACCGGTGTCTCTATCGGATCTCGGGAGACCATATGGTTGATACCAGCTGGATGGGGGAAGGCACGACGCCGGAGGCGTATGCCGACCGGGTCGAGCCCGGCGATACGGTGCTTGAGGTCTGGTGCACCGAAGAGGAGTACCCGACCGGGTAGGGCGGCCGGGGCGTCGGCGGTCCAGGTATGCACGGCGGGCATCCTCCGCGGGATGAACGAAGGTCTGTCGGGATACCCCGGCCGCCCCCCCCTCTCCCGCAGCGATTGTTTCGCGGCAAGAGGATTCCCGGAACGGTGCACGTCCTGTGACTGCTGCGTAAGGGCCCGCCGCCCGGGCGGGTCGTATCGACCCGGAGTCGGGTCTCATTCCTGGGAGGGTATGAGGCTATCACAAGCCTCAGCCTCCGCGGACCCGAAACCAGGCCTCCAATCCCCGTCTATCGAGTATCTATGATGCGTATGAACTTTTTATGAGGAGGAGCGACCATGGGACGATCGATATCGTTTGAGGAGAACATTCTCAAAAAAAAGACGGGTGCCCAATTCATTACCGGGTCACGCCCGACCGCCACGGCAATATCAAAAAATTGCCCCGGTGTGGGCAAAACTGGAGTCGAAATGTGAGTTTCACCGGATTCCGAACGCAGGTCACTGCTCCAATCAGGACAACCCCAAAGCGTTCAACTCACTGCTTGTCTCGTTCCTGCGTAAGCATCGCCCGGTGTGAACTCTGCACTGTGACGCTCCCGGTATGCCCTCCGTGGACTGCCGTGCCCAGGAAAAGGGTTCCAGCGTTCAGAAAGAGAGTATGCCTGCCCTCCTCATTGCAGGACTATATTCCATATATTGGGAGATCGAACGCTGATACATGCAGCGCACATGGATCGGCGGGGATCTGAGGTTCTCCTACTGCACCGAGCACGACCTTCCCGATATATCCCGGATGCTCGCAAAGGAGTCGGTCTGCAGGTGGCTGTTCTTCGGACCGAACACGGAGGAGGCCACCCGGTCCTATTTTCTCCCTCTGATCGAGGAGATGCAGGCAGCGCTCGCGGAGGGGAAAACGCCGGATCACCATGTCTTCACAGTCAGACTGGAGGATACCGGGGAGTTCGTCGGGCAGTGTGCACTCCTGTCGGTCGATTTCAGTCCAGGAGCGTTTCTTATCGGCTACCAGTTCGACGATACGTACTGGGGAAGAGGCTACGGCACCATGGCCTGCAACTTTCTGGTCTACTTCGCTTTTGCCGTGCTCGACGGTTACCGGCTGAACGGCGACACCGTTGCCGATAACACGCCGTCGCGGCGGGTGATGGAGAGATGCGGCTTTGTCCGGGAAGGCGTCCAGAGGCGATACTGGCATGCACGGGGCGGGTATTACGATCGTGTGATCTTCGGCCTCCTCGCGAGCGATCTTGTTCCGGGGCGCCTTTCGGCACTGGAAAAAACGTTCAAGGCATAGCGTTCGGCTATAGTATTCCGGCAAAGCCGTTATTCAAAAAGAGAGTACCCTTCAGGCGAACATCTCGCCGAAGGTGGTATGGAAGTGGTGGCGGTCGAAGTCCACCGAGAGTTTGTCGATCGCCTTCATGAAGTCGTCGCCGGTGACCGCATCGCGCTCCATCCTGATGGCGAACATTCCCGCCTCCATGCATATCGCCCGGAGATCGGCGCCGTTCTTCCCTTCCGTGAGCCGGGAGACCTCCGAGAGGTTGACGTCCTCACCGAGGTTCATGTGCATGGTGTGGATCTTTAAGATGGCAAGCCTTCCTGCGTGGTCCGGGAGCGGGATCTCGATCATCCGGTCGAACCGGCCGGGACGGAGGAGGGCGCGGTCGAGGATATCGATCCGGTTCGTGGCGGCGATGATCTTGACGTCGCCCCGGTTTTCGAACCCGTCCATCTCCGCCAGGAGCTGCATCAGCGTCCGCTGGACTTCGCGGTCGCCGGACGTCGTCGAGTCGTTTCGGTGCGCGCCGATAGCGTCTATCTCGTCGATGAAGATGATCGACGGCGACTTCTGTTTCGCGAGGTCGAAGAGTTCCCTGACCAGGCGTGCCCCCTCGCCGATGTACTTCTGCACCAGCTCCGAACCCACCACGCGGAGGAAGTGCGCGTTTGTCTGGTGGGCAACCGCCCGTGCAAGGAGCGTCTTCCCCGTACCGGGAGGGCCGTAGAGGAGCACGCCTTTCGGCGGGGAGATCCCGACCTTCTCGAAGAGGTGCGGCTTTGTGAGGGGGAGCTCGACGGCTTCGCGGACCTCCTCGATCTGCGGCTCAAGGCCGCCGATGTTCTCGTAGGTCTCTTCCGGCGACTCAACCAGTTCCATGCCGTAGATCTGCGCGTCGTAACTCGTGGGGAGCACATCCACGATGGCGAGGGACTGCTGGTTGAGCGTGCATCTCACACCCGGTTTGAGGAGATCGGGGTCGATGAGCTGGGAGGTCCGGACTAAAAATCGCGGTCCTGCGCTGCTCCGCACAATCACCCGGCTGTTGTCGATAACGTCCGTAACCGTCCCGATCACGAGCGGGGGACTTCTGAGCTGTTCGATCTCGCTCTTCAGTTTTCGGAGCTCGCGTTCGTAGCGGATCTTCTGAGTCTCAACGTATCGTTTCTCGGACTCCATCTGGCGGAACTGCTCGCGCAGCTCCAGGTTTCGGTTTTCGAGGTTCGTTATCCTTTCCAGGAGATACTGGTAGATGTCTTCACCGGTATCCTTCTCGGGTGTCTGCCGAACGATATCTCCCATGGGTCTCCTCAAATAATTATATAGGTTAAAATAAATATAAAGTTGTTTGCGAGACTTATGCAGTGTGAACTATGCGGCGCTCCTATCCAGGGACCGTCAAAAATCATTATGATCGAGGGTGCGGAACTCTGTGTCTGCTCCCGATGCGCAAAATACGGTACGGAAGTCCAGCAACCGCGACGAAAAGGCGCCCCGCAGAAGACATCGGGGTTCGCCGTCCCGCAGACCCGGAGGAGACCTCGCGACGTCTTCGACCTGATGGAAGGAGAGATCGTCGACGATTATGCCGACCGAATCCGGATCGCCCGCGAAGAGAAGGGGTGGTCCACGCTCGATCTCGCACAGGCGATAAAGGAACGCGAACTCCTCGTCAAAAAAATCGAGAAGGGAGACCTTATTCCCGAGGACGACGTCCGGAAAAAACTTGAAAAAGCGCTCAATATCAGGCTGATCGATTCGGCCGAAGACAGTACCTCCGCAGGCGGGCCGGGCCGGGTGGCCATGACCGTCGGCGACGTAATCGCGTTCAAGAAGAGCCGGAAGTAAGGCTCTTCCCATACGTTTTTCCGGATCTCCTCCGGGCCCGTCACGGACTCACCCTTCGCGCGGGAATCCGGCACCTATTTATACAATAAATGGGTAACGCTATCCCTAATGCGTGGTGAATGTTTTTTCGCCGGTGAACGTTTTTACCTCGGCTAACGAAGTAACTCCTACCCCCGCAGAGACAACCAGCCGCCTTTTGACCGTCGATGTCGGTAACTCTGGAGCGGCAGCGTTTTATCGCTATTTTAGCCAGTTTACCTGGTATTAACCGTTCTCGGAAGACCGTATCATCCGGGTCCGGGAGGATTTGTGATCATGAGAGGAAAAGAGATTCGTCTGGAACGTATTATGGATCGGAACACCGGCAGGACCATCATCGTGCCGCTCGATCACGGCGTGACGCTCGGCCCCATCCCGGGGCTGGTCGACGTCGGAAGGACCATCGATCTCGTCGCCGAAGGCGGGGCAAATGCGGTTATCGGGCACGTGGGGCTTGCGCTGCACGGACACCGGGGGCATGGGCGGGACGTCGGTCTCATCATGCACCTCTCGGCAAGCACCAGCATCGGCCCCGACCCGAACGACAAGGTGCTTGTGAACACCGTTACGAACGCCCTGAAGATGGGCGCCGACGGCGTCTCGGTGCACATCAACGTCGGGGCCGACTCCGAGGCAAGGATGCTCGAAGACCTGGGCCGGGTCGCGGTCGAATGCATGGAGTGGGGAATGCCGCTCCTCGCGATGATGTACCCGCGCGGTCGGAAGGTCGCGGACGAGCACGACCTTGAGAGCGTCAAACTTTCCGCACGGGTGGCGGCGGAACTCGGCGCCGACATCGTCAAGACGGTCTACACCGGCGATCCGGACTCGTTCCGGGAGGTGACCCGGGGATGCCCGGTGCCCGTCGTGGTCGCGGGAGGCTCAAAGACCGACGACCGGGCGACCCTCGCCCTCGTCGAGGGCGCGATGGAAGGCGGAGCCGCCGGCATCTCTATCGGGAGGAACGCCTTCCAGCACCCGGCACCCAACCGTCTGATCCGCGCTGCGGCGCTGATCGTCCACGAAGGACGGTCGGCAGAAGAGGCAATGGAGATTCTTCGGACGTGAACGAGATGATTGGAAAAGAGATCCGCCTCGAGCGGATTATGGACCGAAATACCGGCCGCGCCGTGATCATCCCCATGGATCACGGGTTCACGATGGGTCAGATCGAGGGGCTCTGCAACATGACCAGGATCGTCAGCGCCGTGAGCGAGGGCGGGGCGAATGCCATCGTCCTCCATAAGGGCATGGTGAAGGGGGGGCACCGGAAGCACGGAAAGGATATCGGCCTCATCGTGCACCTCTCCGCAAGCACCTCGATGAACCCGGACCCGAACGACAAGGTGCTCGTCTGCACCGTGGAGGAGGCGGTCGCGCTCGGCGCCGACGCGGTCTCGATCCACATCAACCTGGGCGCGCCGAACGAGTCGCGGATGCTTGAGTCGGCGGGCGCAGTGGTGCGGGACTGCAACCGCTGGGGGATGCCGCTCCTGATCATGATCTACCCCCGCGGCAGGGGGGTCGACCCGACCTCGCCGCAGGCGATAGGGCACTGCGTCCGGGTCGCCGAGGAACTCGGCGCCGACCTGATCAAGACGAGTTACACCGGCGACCCTGAGACATTCCGCCGGATCACCGCGGCCTGTTCGGTGCCGGTGATGATCGCCGGCGGCGAGAAGGGTGGGGACCTCGAGACGCTCACGACCATCCGCGACGCGATCGGGGCGGGCGCGGCGGGCGTCTGCATGGGAAGGAACGCCTTCCAGCGCGACGACCCCGCCCGGTTCATAGCCGCGATCTGCCGGGTGGTCCACGAGGGCAGAAGCCCGGCCGAGGCGCTGGAGACCGGGCAATGAAGCGGTTCTGGGTCGATGTCAGGCCGTGGCGAAAGGACCTTGCGACGGCCGCTATCGAGAGCGGCGCGGACGCCCTGGCCGTCGACGATGCGGGGCGCGTGCGGGAACTCGGGCGGGTGGCGACGGTCGCGGAGAACGGCGATCTCGTCCCCGGAAAGGACGTCTTCGAGGTCGAGATCGTCGATAAGGCGACCGAAGAGGAGGCGCTCCGGCTCTCCCGCGAGGGGCTCGTCGTCGTCCGGACACGGGACTGGACGGTCATCCCGCTCGAGAACCTCGTCGCGCAGTCGGACCGGATCATCGCCGCAGTCGCGAGCGCCGATGAGGCGGCGGTCACCCTGACCGTCCTCGAACGCGGGGCGGCGGGTGTCCTCCTCTCGACCGACGACCCGGCGGAGGTCCGGCGGACGGCAAAGACGCTCGCCGGCGCCGGTCGCGAGGTCTCCCTCGTCCCGTTCGAGGTGACCCGGATCGCCCCCGTCGGGATGGGCGACCGGGTCTGCGTGGATACCTGCTCCCTCCTCGCCGACGGCGAGGGCATGCTCGTCGGCAACACCTCCTCGGCGTTCCTGATGGTGCACCCCGAGACCCTGGAGAACCCCTACGTGGCGCCGCGTCCGTTCCGGGTGAACGCCGGGGCGGTGCACGCCTACATTCTCCTCCCGGACGGGAAAACGGCCTACCTTGCCGACCTCGCGGCGGGCGATAAGGTGCTCGTCGCGGAGCATACCGGCGCGACTCATGACGCGGTCGTCGGCAGGGTGAAGATCGAGCGCCGCCCGCTCCTCCTTGTCGAGGCGAAGGCCGGCGATGTAAAGGTGAGTCTGGTCCTCCAGAACGCCGAGACGATCCGGCTTGTGGCGGAGGACGGCGCGCCGGTATCGGTCGCGGTCCTCGCGGTGGGCGACAGGGTTCTCGGCAGCATCGCAGAGGGCGGGCGGCACTTCGGCATCGCCGTTGCGGAGACGATCCGGGAGAAGTGACGCGAATGCTTGCAGGCATCATCGGCGGCACCGGGCAGATGGGACGATTCTTTGCGGAAGTCTTTCGAGCGGCGGGATGGGAGGTGATCGTCTCCGGGACCAGAACCGCGCTATCCAGCCGGGAGATCGCGGAGACGGCGGACCTCGTCATGGTCTCGGTGCCGATCCGCGCCACCGTCGGGGTGATCCGGGAGGTCGCCCCACTTCTTACGGAGGAGCAGGTCTTCTGCGACCTGACGTCCCTCAAGGTCGAGCCGGTCCGGGCGATGCTCACCTCCCGTGCGGAGGTGATCGGGCTCCACCCGATGTTCGGGCCGGGCGCCGCCTCGCTCCGGGGCCAGACGATCGTCGCGACCCCGGGGCGGTGCCGCCCGGAGACCCTCGAGGGTCTTCTCTCGGTCTTCCGCGACCAGGGAGCGTCGGTCACCCTCTCGACGCCGGAAGACCACGACCGGATGATGGCGGTGGTCCAGGGGCTCACCCACTTCGGGACGCTCGCGAAGGCGGAGGCCATCCGCCGGACCGGCGCCGATGTCGGGGAGACGCTCTCGTTCACAAGCCCCGTCTACCGGATCGAGATAGGATTCGTCGGAAGGCTCCTCGCCCAGGATGCGGACCTCTACGGGGACATCCTGCAGATGAACCCGGCCGTTCCCGGGGTGCTTGCGGCGTTCGAGGAGGCGGTCCGGACGCTCCGGGAGATCGTCGAGTCCGGGGACCGCGAGCGGCTTCGGGCGTTCTTTTCCGGGAACTCCAGCCACTACGCCTCGTATCTCCGCGCCGCGACGGAAGAGACGGACGACCTCATCAACCATGCGGTGGGCCGATGACCGTCCTGACGCTCGGGCCGGCCGGGACGTTCAGCCACGCACTCGCGGCCCGGCTCTACGGCGGCGGTATCGAACTCCTGCCGACCATCCATGCCGTCATCGAGCGCGTGGCGGGCGGCTCGGCTATCGGCCTCGTCCCGATCGAGAACTCGGAGACCGGCGGCGTGGGCGAGACGCTCCGGGGGCTCATGGAGTTCGACGTCTCGATCACCGGAGAAGCGTATATGCCCATCCGGCACCACCTCGCGGCCCGGGGGGAGCCCGGCCGCCTCTCGGTCATCTACGCCCATCCGCAGACGCACGAGCAGTGCTCCGTCATCCTCACCAGGCTCGGGGTGGAGGTCGTGCACACGAGCAGCAACGCCGCAAGCGCGGCCGCGATGCGGAAAGAAAGCCGTGCCGGGGCGGTCGTCCCGGAGACGGCGGCGGCGATCTACGGCCTACCTATAGCCCTCCGCGACATCCAGGACAGCAGGGAGAATATCACCCGGTTCGTGGAGATATCCGCCGCCCCCCGTGAGGAGACGGGCTGCACGAAGTGCAGCCTCCTTGTGGACCCGGAGATCGACCGGGCGGGTCTCCTCGCCGACCTGCTCGGGGTCTTTGCCCGGCGTGGGGTCAACCTGACCCGGATAGAGTCTCGGCCGGCCCGCCGGGGTATGGGGCGATATATCTTCTTCATCGACGTCGAGATATCTGAGGGATGGCGGGAGGCGAAGGAGGAACTCAAAGGGATGACCGCCGTCAGGGAACTCGGGTGTTACGCATGCATGGAGGTGCCAGGGATATGATCGTCAGGGTGGCGCGGATCGGGCCGGTCGACGCGACGTTTTCGGCCCCTCCCTCCAAGAGTTACACCCACCGGGCCCTGATTGCGGGTGCGCTTGCTGCAGGGAGGTCGCGGATTGCGGGACCCCTCCGGGCGGCCGACACCGAACTGACCGCCCGGGGGCTGGAGAGCCTCGGGGTCCCGGTCGAATGGCTGCCGGGAGAGATCACCGTCACCGGGTGCGGCGGCGCTTTCCCGACGCCGGGTGAGGTCACGATAGATTGCGGGAACTCCGGGACGACCCTCCGGTTGCTCACCTCGGCGGCGCTTCTTGCCCGGTACCCGGTGGTCCTGACGGGGAGTCCGAGGATGCTCGAACGGCCGGTCGGCCCCCTTGCCGATGCCCTCGGAGCGCTCGGCGGCTCGGTCGAGTCCGCCGGCCGGCCCGGCTACCCGCCCATCCGGGTCTCCGGCAGGCTCCGGGGCGGGAAGACGCAGATTGACGGGAGCATCAGCAGCCAGTTCGTATCGTCCATCCTGATGGCGGCGCCCTACGCTGAGGAGGACGTGGAACTTACGCTCCCGGCAGCCCCGGCCTCCCGGTCATACCTCGACGTGACCGCGGACGTAATGCTCCGGTTCGGCGCCCGGCTTGAGAGGCGCGGCTACGACCGGTTCCGGGTGGAGAGCGGTGCGGTCTACCGGGCACGGGACTACCGGATTGAGGGCGACTACTCGTCTGCATCCTACCTCTTCGCGGTCGCGGCCGTCTGCGGCGGGAAGGTCACGGTCACCGGCCTCTCCCCGGCATCGGTCCAGGGTGACCGCCGGTTTCTCGATGTCCTTGAGGCGATGGGCTGCCACGTCGCCGCCGGCGTCGATGCGGTGACGGTGGAGCGGACGGGCGACCTTCACGGAGTCGAGGTGGATATGTCTTCGTCTCCCGACACCGTCCAGACGCTCGCGGCGGTGGCGGCGACGGCAACGTCGCCGACGACGATCACCGGCACGGCGCACCTGCACTACAAGGAGAGCGACCGCGTCGGGGTGACGGCGGCGACCCTCAGGAGGATGGGCGCGGGCGTCGATGTCACGGACGATTCCCTCACGATCACGCCCGCGCCCCTCCACGGCGTGGCCGTCGACCCGCACAACGACCACCGGACGGCGATGGCGTTTGCCGTCCTCGGGCTCGCGGTCGGGGGCATGGCGATCCGGGACCCGGGGTGCGTGGAGAAATCCTTTCCCGGGTTCTGGGAGGCGCTCTACGGGGAGGGGTTGCTGTGAAGGTGGTCCTCACCGGGTTCCGGGGCACCGGGAAGACCTCGGTCGGTCGGGTCCTCGCGGACCGGCTGGGGCTGCCGCTCTACGACACCGATGCGCTGGTCGAGCGCCGGGCGGGGATGCCGGTCCGGGAGGTCTTCCGTCGGCACGGGGAGGCGCACTTCCGGGCCCTCGAACGGGAGGTGATCGCGTCGCTCCGGACCGCGGAGGGGGTGATCAGTACCGGCGGCGGTGCGGTCCTCGACCCGGCAAACGTCGCGGACCTCCGGTGGCACGGCACGGTCTTCCTTCTAGCGGCCGCACCCGAGGTCTGCCATAGGCGGATCGCCGGCAGCGACCGGCCGGGGCTGACGGACCTCCCCCCGGCGGAGGAGGTGCGCACGCTCCTTGCCCGAAGGAAGGATGCATACCTCGGCGCGGCGGATGCCTGCATCGATACCGGTACGTGCACTCCCCCGGAGATTGCGGATCGCATCGTCCGGAAGATGGGGGGGGAGGCCGGCATCTCCCCGGACCGAAGGCGTGAACGCGACGGTCTCCTTGAGCGGTTCGGGCTTTCCGACCTCGGGGAGATGATCGACCGGGACCCGGGCCTCCGGGTCTGCGCCATCGTCGGCAACCCCTGCGCCCATAGCAAGAGCCCGCTCCTCTACAACCGGCTCTTCGCGCACTTCGGGATGGAGCACTACCGCTACACCCGCTTTGAGTGGCCGGACGCAGGAGTCATCGTCCGTCTCGCGACCCTCCTCCCCGTAAAAGGTCTCTCGGTCACGATCCCGTTCAAGGCCGACGTGATGCGCCACCTTGACGCTGTGGACGATCACGCGGCGGCGATCGGGGCGGTGAACACCGTCGTCCGGTGCGGCGGAAAGTTCTACGGCCATAACACCGACTGGCTGGGCGTCCGCTCGCCGCTCCTTCACCGGCGGGGC
The DNA here is from genome assembly GCF_002499755.1 of Methanoculleus sp. UBA291. Taxonomy (NCBI): domain Archaea; kingdom Methanobacteriati; phylum Methanobacteriota; class Methanomicrobia; order Methanomicrobiales; family Methanomicrobiaceae; genus Methanoculleus; species Methanoculleus sp. UBA291. The sequence continues at coordinate 21,643 of NZ_DANC01000042.1, forward strand.
GCCCGGGCGGTTGTCCTCGGTGCCGGGGGTGCGGCGGCGGCGGCGGTCTACGCCCTCGTCTCGCTCGACATGGACGTGACGGTGCTTGCCCGGACTGCGGACGCGGCGCAGAGGCTTGCGGACCGGTTCGGGTGCCGGCGGGGCGGTCTCGAAGAGTTCAAGGGGAGCGGCGCCGATGTGGTGGTGCACGCAACCCCGGTCGGGATGGAGCCCGACACCCGGAGCCTTCTTGCCCCCGGCGACCTTGAGCGAGGGACGACCGTCTTTGACCTCGTCTATACGCCGCCGGAGACGCCCCTCATCCGGGCGGCGAGGGAGGCCGGGTGCGAGACGATACCCGGCACGGAGATGTTCGTCCACCAGGCGGCGGAGCAGTTCCGGCTGATCACCGGTATTGCGGTCTCGCCTGCGCTGGTGCGGGAGATGCTTTCATGAACACGTTCGGGAGAAACTTCAGGTGCACGACGTTCGGTGAGAGCCACGGGAAGGCGGTGGGCGTGGTCGTCGACGGCTGCCCGCCCGGGATATCCCTCACGGAGGCGGATATTCAGCCGTACCTCGACCGAAGGCGGCCGGGAAAAAGCCCGCTCGAGTCAGGGCGGCAGGAGGCCGACCGGGTGGAGGTCCTCTCGGGGACGTTTGAGGGGAGGACGACCGGCGCCCCGATAGCGCTCGTCGTCGGGAACAGCGACGTCCGGTCGGAGGACTACGACGCGCTCCGGGACGTCTTCCGGCCCGGGCATGCGGACTATGCCTATCAGGCGAAGTACGGTCTCCGCGACCACCGGGGCGGGGGGCGGAGTTCGGGGCGGGAGACCCTTGCCCGGGTCGCCGCCGGAGCGGTGGCGATGCGCTGCCTTGCGCCCTCCGGGATCACGATCCGTGGGCGGATCGTCGAGGTGCACGGCGCGACGGAGCCCGATGCGATGGAAGCGGAGATCCGGGCCGCACGGGACGCGGGCGACTCCGTGGGCGGGGTCGTGGAGGTGACGGCGGCCGGGTGTCCCGCAGGGCTCGGGGACCCGGTCTTCGGGAAACTCGACGCCGCCATCGCCGGGGCGATGATGGGCATCGGTGCGGTGAAGGGCGTCGAGATCGGCGAGGGGTTCGGCGCCGCCCGGCTCTTCGGGAGCGAGATGAACGACCCGATCGGCAAGACCGGGTTTGAAAGCAACCACGCTGGTGGTATCCTCGGGGGGATCAGCACCGGACAGGAGATCGTCGTCCGGCTCGCCGTCAAACCGACGCCCTCGATACGCCGGGTGCAGAGAACGGTGGATGTCGCCGGCGCGGAGCGGGAGATCTCGGTCGGAGGGAGGCACGACCCCTGTATCGTCCCCCGGCTCGTCCCGGTCGCGGAGTGCATGATGGCGCTCGTCATTATCGACGCGATGCTTGAGCAGGGGAAGTACCGGGGAGTGGGGCGGTGAGTTCCCTTCCTGATCCTCAAACCTTCGAAGAAGGAGAGTTAAGCATCGGAGATGCGATCGCCGGGGAAGGGCCGTGTTCACGTTCCGGCCCCGGTCATGGCCCGGATGTCAAACCACCGTCCCCTTATGCGAAGAGCGTTGCGATGCCGGGCACCAAAATTCGCGAACTACTGGTACGTCATGCTACATCGGTGGTCTGAGGACCGCTTTGGGATGCCGTCAGCAATACTGCCTGTAAAATAAGAGAGACAAATAACAGGACCGTTACTATCCACCATCCGACCGACTCGAAGATATCCTCCGGAACCATGAATGTGTATCCCATGTAAGTTAGAAACAGCACTGCCTGTAAAATCCTGAACGCGTTCGCTTCGGCTTCATTCTTCAAAGCCACCAATCTTTCATCATTATCGCTGATTATGATCTCCTTCATCTTTTGAGGGGATCTTCTGATCATTGATAATTTGATGTAAGAAGCCAATGCCGCGCTTAATGGTATAAACGACAGCCCGATAATTGCTTTACCGTCCGGCAAGGCTTGATTTCCATCCATCGAACCGAACAAGATCCCAACCGCCAAAAGAACGACACCGACAATCAGTGCCGCAAATATAACTACTTTCGTTTTTTTAACAGTCTTTTCAATATCCATAGCGCCTCACTCCTCCCAAAACAAGTCATTTAAAGTTTTGTTGAGTGCCCTGCATATCTCAATGCATAACTTCAGGCTCGGATTGTATTTGCCGGACTCGATCAGGCTTATCGTTTGTCTGGTTACTCCGACGATCTCAGCCAGTTGCTCCTGCGATACCTCCGACTCTATCCTTGCGATCTTCATTTTTTTGTTTTTCAGTATACACCGCCTCCTCTCACACACATTACATTATGTCAATTATATGTGTCATTCTGTCATATAAATATGGTCGGTATGACTCATCTCCCGGCCATGACACAGAAACGCCTCCTCTTCGATGAAGTCTTCTTGGCGTCTTGTCCAATGAGCGCCCTGTTCGAGGACGTCTCCCCCGAGATCAAAATCAAATCATCAACCTCCAGCGCGAGACGTTATCCTCGCCCACCGTCACCTCACGCGAGGCCGAAAAATATGCCCGTAACGTGAAACAAGAGTGTTGCGATGCCGACCTCCGGAATCCGGCACAGACCGTACCGGGCCACCCCTCACTTCAGCAGGTCCGCGAGTTGCCGTATCTCCCGGAGATTACTGCCCTTCGGCCGTCAGGGTGCCGGCGTGGTGGAAGACGAACCCCGAGCCGTCGTCCCGGTCACGAAGTGCATGATGGCGCTTGTTCTTCTGGATGTAATGCTTGAGCGGGCGAAGTACCAGGGGGGCGGGTTGCCGTCCTGACGGGGCGCATACTTCCGGACCGTGTAGCGGGGAGAGGCCTGGCACGTCGGATCGAAGCGTTTCCCCCTCTTTACAGGGCGTTACTGTTCTTCCCGGCGTGTCGTGGCTCTTTCTCCCGGACGGACTACCCGGTTCCTGATCAACGGACCAGGTGCGTGGTCACCACCTTTTTCGCTGCGTCGTGGAGCCTGCCGTCGCCGGTCACTAGATCGGTCCCGCACTGGACCGCAGCGGCAACAAAGAGGCGGGGGGTGTCCCCTCCCCGGTCCCCATCCCCAATGGCGACGGCCGCCACGGTCCACTGCATGGGGACAGGCCCGAGAAAAAAGGCCGATCCCGGGAAAAAATCCAGATCCGGAACTCATCCCCGCAGAGGTGGGGATGAGCATCAAGCAGAGTCCGATAATTCGGAATCGATGCCCTTTATCGGCGAAGGGGACCGTGAAGTCCCTCATCGCCTCACTTCACCAGGTCCGCAATCTGCCGCATCTCCCGGATATGGTACTGTCCCTCGGCCGTCGGGCTCCCGGCATGGCAGAACGTGAACTCCGACCCGAAAAGGGGCAAGATCGCCCGGGCGTAGCGGAACTCGGCGCCCATGACGCTCGTGCAGATGGGTTTCGGAGCGCGATGGGTGAACGCGACGAGTTCGACGAGGTCGTCCCGGGTCCGGGGTTTCACGACGATCTTCGGGATATCGCCGTAGGACCTGAGCATCTCCTCGATCTTTCCGAGCTCCGGCAGGGCGGGCATCTCGTTCGTGTGCAGAGATGCGAGGATCTGGACGCCCTCCCCCTTGATGAACGGCGCGTGGTCCCGGTAGCGCGCCTCGACGTCCACGAGGTCGACGTAGCGTGCTATCGGTCCGATGATCCGGGTCCAGAGGTCGGCGTTCCCGACAAACCTGCCCCCTTCCTCCCTGCTCCTGAGCGTAGCAATCAGCGGGACGGCGGTCTTCTCCCGGATCGCACGGACCTGATCCAGCAGGTCCCCCTCCATCCGGTCGAGCCGGATCTCGATGAACGTCGGGTTGTATTCCAGAACCTCGTCGATAACCCCGGTATTCTCCACAGAGACGACGATCTTCATACCCGTCCGGTATAACCCCTGATCATTTAAATGCCTGCCTCCTCCTCTCCCCTCCGTCACGTCCCCACCGTACCGCAGCGCTCCAGCATGGCAGCGACGACCGCATCAAAGACCCCCGGCAACCGCTCCCGGAGCCCCTGCACCCCGGCTTCCGTGACCCCGCCTCCGGTCGCAACCTCACCGACGAGGTCCGCGGGTGCCGCGCCGGTCTCCCGAAGGTAGGCGGCCGTAGCCGCAACCATCTCTGTCGTCAGCATAACCGCCCGGTCCTTCGGGAGTCCGCTCGCGCGGGCCGTCGCGTCGGCCAGTTCCTCAATCACGGCGGCGAGCAGCCCCGGCCCGCAACTCGAAAGAAGCGTGGCCGCCGCGAGTTCCTCCTCTTCGACGAGCATCACGTTCCCGACCGACGAAAAGAGCCCCTCCACCCGGAGGGCGTCGTTCATGCCAATCTGCCGCCCGTGGCAGACCAGCGTCGTCCCCTGTCCGACTGCGGAGGTGACCGTGGGCACGACCCTGGTGACCGACCCGGGAAACGCCTCTTCGAGGTCCCGAAGGCTGATCCCGGCGGCGAGCGAGACGATATGCTCATCTCCGTCCATCGCCGGAACAATCTCCCGGAGGACCTCCCGCACCTCCCGGGGCCTGACGGCGAGGACGACGAGACGGCACCGCCGGGCGAGTTCCGCGTTCGTTTCGGCGATGCCGATGCCCGGCCATGCCGCGGCGCATGCATCAAGGCTCGTCCGACTGCGAGAGGCAACCACGACCTCGTCGGTGGAGAGCGCGCCGGATGAAAGAAACCCGTTCATCAGCATCCTGCCCATGTGCCCGTAACCGATAATCCCTACGGCATCCATGATTCCTCAACCTCTCTATAACTGAATACATGTTTTCACCGGGGAGGAGTTATAGACCGGTGGGACGAATGGTACTCAAGAGATGCCGCACAATCACCATCAGGTGCCCGGGTCGCCGGAACTGCTTGCGCCGGCAGGGTCGCCGGCGGCCCTTTCCGCAGCCGTCGCCGCCGGCGCGGACGCCGTTTACCTCTCCGGGAGGCGTTTTGGAGCCCGTCACTACGCAGCGAACTTCTCCGACGAGGAACTTCGCGCCGCCGTCGATTATGCACACCTCCACGGCGTCAGGGTCTATGTCACGGTAAACGTCCTCGTCCGGGACGAAGAACTCCCCGATGTGACCCGATACCTCCTCCGGCTCTACGAGACCGGAGTCGACGCCGTCCTGGTGCAGGACGCCGGGGTGGCGGCGATTGCCCGGGAGGTGGTCTCCGACCTCCCCCTCCATGCCTCCACCCAGATGACGGTCCATAACCGCGAAGGCGTGGCCCGGGCCGCACGGGAGGGATTCTCCCGCGTGGTGCTTGCGCGTGAACTCACCCTCGCCGAGATCGAGGGGATTGCCGGGGACGCAGAGGCACGGGGGGTCGGGATCGAGGTTTTTGCCCACGGTGCGCTCTGCTACTGCTACTCCGGCCAGTGCCTCCTCTCCTCGGTCATCGGGGGGCGGAGCGGGAACCGGGGGATGTGCGCCCAGCCGTGCCGGAAGCCCTACCGGCTCGTCGTCGGGGATAAGGACGATTACGGGCGCCCGAAGGATCTTCACACCGTGCCGGCAGGAGACCGGTACCTGCTCTCGACCCGGGACCTCGCGGTATACCCGCGCCTTGACCGGATCGTGCGTGCACCGGTGGCGGCGCTCAAGATCGAGGGGAGGATGCGTTCGCCGGAGTACGTCGCGACGACGGTGAGCATCTACCGGCGCGCCCTCGACGCGCTCGCTGCAGGAGAGGCATGGTCCCCCTCGCGGGAGGAGATGCGGAACCTTGCCCTCGCGTTCAACCGGGGGTTCACGGAGGGTTACCTCCTCGGCGCCTCCGATATCATGGCCCGCGACCGGCCCGGGAACCGGGGCATCCTGCTCGGCACGGTCGCCGGCTACAACCCGCAGCGGCACGAAGCGACCGTGCGCCTCGCCGGCGATCTCGCGCCCCGTTCCGGCGACGGACTGGCCTTCTGCACGGACGACCCGGAGGAGGATACGGGCGCGGTCGTCCGCGGCCCGCCCACCGTCCGCGACGGCACGGTGCGGCTCTCCGTCCCTGCGCCCGTCGTGCCGGGGGCCCGGGTTTTCCTGACGAAGAGCGCGGACCTTGAGGAGCGGGCAAAACAGGTCATGAAACAGCCTCTCCGGCCGTTGCCGCTCGATCTTTCGGTTACCTGGGAGGACGGCACCCCCTGCCTGGAGGCGGTCGTCGACCGGAACGACGGTGAGCCGCTCCGGGTGCGCTACCGCCCGGACCTCCGGATGGAGCCTGCACGGAACCGGCCGCTCTCCCGGGACCGGATCGCGGAGCAACTCCGAAAGACCGGAGGAACGCCGTTTACGGTCCGGAAGATGGACCTCCGGTACCCGGGCGGGCTCTTTCTCCCGCTCGGGGAGTTGAACGGGGTCCGGCGAACGTTCCTGGAGAAGGTTGAGGAGGCCGTCCTCGCCGCACGGCGTCCGGGGCCCGATGCGGTGGATGCGGCCGGAAAACGTGCCCGGGCGGCGATTGCCGGGATGACGCATCCTGCAGGGCCGCATCCCGGTCCCCGGCTCCCGTCGGTATCGGTCTACGTCGATACCCCTGAGGGTGCAAAGGCCGCCGTCCGGGGCGGCGCCCGGACCGTCTATATCGAGTCCGCCGACCCGGAGGTCCTTGAAGAGGCCGCCGCCGTCTGCGCCGGAGGAGGCGCCGACCCTGTCTGGAAATGGCCGTCGATCACCCGGCGCGCGTTCCTTGATACGGCGGCTCCTCTCCTCCCGTCGCTCTATGAGGCGGGGGTCCGCGGCGTCATGGTGAGCGGTCCCGGCGCTGCGGACGCGGTGCGGCGGGCCGCTCCGGGGATGAACCTCTACGGCGCAGCCGGGCTGAACGTCTGGAACCACCGCACCGCCCGGGAACTGGCGGCGCTCTTCCTGCGGTGTACGGCATCCCCCGAACTTCCGGCGGCCGACCTTGCCCGTCTGGCGGCGACGACCGAGAGCGTTCCCGAACTTGAGGTGCTGGTGCAGGGGAACGTCGAGGCGATGGTGACCGAGGACCGGCTGGCGGCGATGGCCGCCGGGGCTCTCACCGGCGGCCGTTTTCTGGGGCTCAAGGACGGGCGGGGCCGTGTCTTTCCGGTCCGGCGCGACAGTGAGGGGCGGACCTCTATCGCGAACGCCGTCGAGACCTGCCTCATCGACCGCCTGCCCCGGATCGCCGGGACGGGCATCGCGGCCGTCGCCATCGATGCACGGGGGCGGGGGCCCCGCTACGCCGGGGAGATGGCCGGGCTTTACCGGGCGGGGCTCGACGCCGTCGGCCGGGGAGCCCCCGGCACGCTCTCCGCGCTCAAGGAGGAGGCGAGACGGCGGGCGCTCGGGGGCATCACCGGCGGGCATTTCGTCCGGGGAATCGAGGAGTAAGGGGTATCTTGGCACCGTTGCCATGAGACCCCACTACCCGGACGATCCGTTCCGGGCGGGTACCTCCGTCTCCGGCATTCTCCATTTATCCCCAGAAGAGCATCCAGATCCCGAATCCTATCAAAAAAATCCCGCTTCCCGCTCAAATTATATCCCTGTATTCTCGTATCCTGCTTGACGAGGCGTATCCCCCGAGGACCCCGACGCCGAGAAACGGCGTGAGCACCCCTGCCCCGAAGACCAGCAGGAGTGATAGATCCTGCACGGTGCCGTCGATCAGGATTCTGCTGAGCAGGATGAGAAGCATCGGTGCGGCGCACGGGACCTTGACGATCGAGAACATCATGCCCAGCACGAACAACCCGGCAAGGGTGGTCGCGTGCTTCCGTAACGATGACCGGACATAGTCGTCGGTGGAGACCGGGAGGCGTATCAACCCGAGCAGGTTCACCCCGGCGAGTATCGTGATCAGTCCCGCCGCGACGGCGAGATACGGGCCGAAACCGCCGAGCGACATCCCCGCCAGCAGGAAGCAGCATCCCATGACGATATACGCGGCGACCAGCCCCAGGCCGAATATCAACGAATTCAGGAGACTGCTTTTCAATTCTTTGCCCGACCCGGTGACGTACACCAGTATGAATCCGAGTATCGCCATCAGGCAGGGCGAAAACCCGGAGAGGAGGCCCAGAGAGTATGCAAACGGGATGTCCCAGTTTATCGGCGGCGAGTTCTCCTGCGGCTGCTCGCCGGCAAGGGACTGCTCGATCGCCGCCCTGAGGCTCTCCTCAGTTATCTCTTCCTTGGGGATCTTGAAGGTGCCGTCCACAACCACGGCCGGGACTTCGAGAAATGCGTATGCGTTCCATCGCTCCCATCCTTCCACGGTCTCGACGTCGATCCATTCGATTGTGAGGGCGCCGTCGTAGGCGCCTTCCAGGTCCGCGATCAGCGGATCGATGAACCTGCAGTCCGAGCACCGGTCCATGTGGTAGTATTCGAGGGAGACTGTTGAAGCCGCGGCTGCAGGAATGCACAACGTGCACGCGATGAGCAGAACGGCAAGTGCCTGCACTGTTTTTACAACCATGAGTCCTCCGCCCTTCGCAGAGGTGTGTGTAGAGCACATCGATCACTCCACAGGCCATCCATCGATCATCGGTCCGTTCCCCTCGGAACCGATCGCCGTTCCCAGATATAGAGGATGGGAAAAGCAACGATACCAACAAGCACAATTCCCCGGAGAAGGGGGACAACGGGATACCCCAGTGCCAGATAGCGCAGAAGAACGATCATGGCTACTATGAGGTAGAAGACAACCGATCGCGCGAAGGTGATGCGGCGCTCCCCACCATCGATGAAGACGATGCGCGTCAGTAGCAGGCCGAGGAGGACGATGATGAGAAGCCAGAAGACCTGGTTGATGGAATACGCAAGGGACGCGTAGATATAGATCAGGAAGATCACGACGGCAAGGATGGCGTCGGTCACCTTCTCGACAACGACTCGCCTCTGCATCTTTCCTCCTTCCCTGTATCCGCTAACCGGAGGGAACGATGGAGGATAGGTATGGGGTTTTGATCGTCCGGCTGCCTTTCGTCCATACCACACCATAATAGAGAAATATACTGCAGTGATCGTCAATGCCAAGGGAAACAACAAGAACGCAGGTATTGGGAGGGGAGCTGTCGCGATGATGATAGCGACGATGATAATCGACACGAAAAAGACTACAACTGAGCGCCAGAGTGCCTCCTTGACGATAGGGTCGAGTTTCATATATACATCACCGACGCATCATCAGGAATCGTAAAGGTGAAATCACTATCATCTGCTGTGTAATTTATCGAATAATCTCGATATTCCAGGGTTAGCACTGGATTGCCCTTGTCCCAACTCTCCAGTTTCAACGGGATAAGACCATCGGGGTCGATCCACAGCAGATATTCTCTCGTATCTTCGTTATCCGACTCGCGAGAAGCCAGTTCTATCTTATAAGCAGAGGTTGAGTAGTGCGACTCCATTTCTTGACCTATTACCATGTATTTTTCAGAGATATTATCATTCAACAGCACATAGATCGCAGGTTCTGGTAGTTTCTCTGATGATGTCAGATTTCTAATGAACACTATATTTTTCTCAGGATCATAGATCCAGACTATATCTCCATTAGAAGTAACCTCTGAGCGTATAAATGAGCCGCTCTTTTCGATTCTTCGAAATTTGTCCGGTTTCTTTAAAAGTACATCATACTCGATAGTCTCCGTTTCATTTCCTATATATAAAGTAAGCTTCTCGATGTATGCCAGGCTCTCTACATTTGCCTGCTTTTCTGCGGCTTTTTGCAGAAGCGTATCCACATCTACGTCTGTTTCCAAACAACCGGAACAAACGAGTCCGAGTAATACGATAACCACTACAAATTGATAGCGCTGTTGTGTTGTCATAGCACACTCCACAAAAAGAGGTGTTTACCTGATTTACAGGCTGTCGTACATACATGCGGCTATTTCCACTCCTAAGCAAGCTACGGCAGGGGCGCAGGTATATGGAGTCATAAGAGCAACACATGGTTGTAACAACACTATACAAATTTCACAGACCGACACTCCAGGACAGGGGATTCCAGCAAGCGCACAGGCACAATTCAGGGTGATACAGTAAACAACTCTTTGCCAGTAATCCGGGTCCTCATCTGTTACAAAGAGATGTTCCGACGTTTTCTGGATGAATGAGCCCTCGTCGATAATGGTTTCCGTGACCATATTTCCATTGGCGTCAATTATGCTGAACTCGAGTGTGTACAGAGACTTTTCCTGGAAAATACACGTGTACTTGAGTACCCGGGCATTGTCATCGTCCCAGACCGCAACGATGTTTGATGTCTGGACCAAACCGTCTTTTTCAATAACAGATTCGATGGGCAGTACTACAGCCGTTGCATGCTTGATTGATCCGTCTTCAAGTTCCTTCTCGAAGGAGAATGCTTTCGCGTTGTCGACGATCATACTCAGATCTTCGGAACGTGGGATCTCTGAGAGTTTTTGCACCTCATTCAGGTTCAAAGCAGAAGCAACAACTTCGTACTTCTCCAGACCCGACAGATTGGTTTTTTGCAGGTCCAGTTCGGCATCGCCGCAAGGTGTTCCCGGTTCGCACGCCATCGCCGGCACCATCGCGACACTCAC
>NZ_DANC01000008.1:0-4053 GCF_002499755.1 Methanoculleus sp. UBA291
CACCTCGTTCATGCGCACCCGGGAAGGCCACGGAACCGCAACGGCTATCCCTGACAGCAACCAACAGCCCTATTGCCCTCCGGGCACGCTGTTGGGGGCCGGGACACGATGCCGATCGGGGTTCCCGGCCCCCGCGGGATACCGCAGGCGGTATCACCGATCGAGACGTCGACGTTCTTCTTTATACCTTTTCTGTGACAATCAGCTACTCATTCAGGCATTCGAAAGCCTCCGGATCGGAAAAAAGACGGATCTTCCGGCAGCGAAGCCCGGTGCTCCGGTCTCTCCCCCGGATGCCGACCACAGGCGGAGTGCGCGTATTCCGGGTGGGGCCGACCCCTTGTCATCACCGGAGGTCCATCCGCATGAACCTCGTATACGCGACGGCGAAGAAGACGACGGGATAGAGGGTCAGTGCTACAACGCTCGACCAGATCCTGCCGAGCGTATCCTCAAGGGTAGTTCCCTGGTAACTGTGAATCCTCTGGATGAGAGTGTTGATCGCCATCTGCGGTGAGAGGAGGTTGACGGCGCTCTCGACCATCCTCGTCTGTTCGAGGTGCGCCGTAATCTCAGCCTGGTATCCTTCCGATCGGGTATCCCCTCCGTATGCGGCGGGGTCGGGCTTCTCCATCATGAGCGCCGTGCCGATATTTGTGGTGACGAAGGGGATCAGGAACGTGATGAGGATGAAGACGGCCAGCGAGAGGAGCAGAGCACTGCCGCTCTCCCGGCAGAGGGTGGAGAACGCAAGCGCGATGGAGAAGAACGTCACGAGGAAGAGGAGGGTGACGCCGGCATAGGTCAGGATCATCCAGAGGTCGTCCGGGGAGGGTACGATAGAGCAGACGAGGAGATAGGCGGTGGAGAGAGCGAGCACGCTCCCGACGATGAGGACCAGCAGCGCGATGCCGCCCAGCGCTTTCCCGTTGATGATCTCGTCCCGGAAGACCGGACGGGCGAGGAGAGTTTTGAGCGACCGGGACTCCTTCTCCTTTGAGACCAGGTCAAACCCAATGGCGAGAGCAAGGATGCCGCCGTAGGAGACCAGCGTGAGAAACATCGAGGAATAAATGCCCTCGACCGGCGGTGCGACGGGAGGCATCATTCGTTCCGGTCCGTCATCTGCCGTCTCCATTGCGATCAGATCTTCGGTATACCTCGTCAGGTCTCCCTGGTACCTCTCGATCCCGCCGTACGTCCCCACCCAAGGTAAGGCCCAGAAACAGGGCGAGAACGACCAGGTAGTGCCAGCCCGTGATGTGGTCGGCGAACTCCTTTTGTGCCACGATGAAAACGCGCTCTGTCGTCATGTGATCCCCCTGAGAGTCCGGTCCGTCCCGAACGGGCCTGCGTTCCGATCCGATGTATGCGGTGGCGTCATTGCTCATCCTACCGAATGTTTGCCGCAGCGATCTGAAATTCACCCTTCCCCGCCTCTTCTGCGGCGAAAGAGACAGACAGGGTCTTTGTACCACCCCGGTCCAGGGTGACGGATTCGCTGTACGGCCTGCCTGCGGCGTCGCGGACGGTCAGGGTGAACGAGGCTCGGGCGGGATCGAAGAGACCGTAGTTCCGGTTGGTGCAGGTCACCGTAAACGTGTTCCAGCCGAGCCCGGTCACGACATCCGCACCCAACCGTCACCTAGATCGTCATTCTCATTCTGACAGTTCACCGTGAACGTGTTCCACCCTGCTGGGACCTGAACTGAGCCCGCACCACTTATCCACACGGAGTCTGCCTCGCCGTCGGCGTGTATATGCCCAAGGTTCTCTGTTGCAAGGGGCGTCACGATTGATTCCGCACTCACCGCCAGCACATAGACCGCGCTGACGACCAGCAGCGCCACAAAGAGGGCGCCAATTCCGGAAGAGAGTCTTGCATTCATGGTTCGCCCCTGAAGCACGCCCGGACGAGATAGAGCGAGGCGGCGATAAAGACAATACCAAGACCGATGCTGACATAGTCGAGCGGGTGCGCCCGGAGGAGAGGTATCCACCAGTAGTCGGACGGGATGGCCATCCCCCGCGCACCCAAGCTCACGAACAGCATCCCAACCGCTACGGAGAGCAGCGCCGAGATGAAGGCGCGGACCCTCGGGTAAGGTATGCCAAAGAGACCGTTTCCCCAGAACTTTTCAGAAAATGTGCGCATTGTCATCATCTCATCTGAAATTTTAGTTCTCAAAAAGGGTTTGTTTTTAGGTTAGCTGGGCATGTTGTATCTAGACCAGATTTGCTGTCAGGTTGTAGGTCCACTGGACAGTCGCGCTCGCACCAGGCGGCCGCCTCTCTTCGCAGGCTCCATAGATTGACTGCGTCCCTTCATAATCTCCAACCCAGTCGACCGCATACTTCCCGGCGCTTCCCACCTGGCATTCACCTGGCTTCGGCCTGATCTTGTCCTGATGGAGCACGAAGTCCTTGCTAATGCTGCACCCTACACCCTTATACTCGGCTCCGAGACCTACCGTCACAGTATCTTCGTTCCCGATGAGATCTGAGTCAGGGGAATAAATTAACAGGTTAGATGTCGAATCTTCGAATTTTATCCGGTTCCAGAAGTTTTTGAGGTTCGAATCATCGCCCATCCAGACATCTTCGCGATTCTGTGCTGCGCTCCACTGCCACCAGTAATAATGATCTCTGCCCTGTTCATCGGTCACATCTAACTTATAGAGACTCAGCACGTTGTCAGAACTTGCCATAACAACCCCGTCATCATTTTTAGCTTCCAAATGCTCATTCCAAGCCGTCACATACTGGAGATTCCGTGTTATATCCGGCAAGCCAGAAGAACTCTGAACAAATCTGTCAATATGCGATTTTAGTGCAGTAACATTTTCCGATCCGTATTTTTGCTCCATTTTCTTGGAATAAGCTACAAATTCCTCTTTTGACATTCCTGGGGTTTCAGGGGTTATTCGCAACGTTTTTTGAGCAGAAGCGATCTGATCATAATTCGTATCTCCCTCACCCACAAGAGAATCATTCTCCTGTGTTGCGCTCACCGCCGGCACGAAGATTGCGCCGACGACCAGCAGTGCCGCGAACAGGGCACTGATTCCGGAAAGATCTTTTGTTTTCATGGTTCCATACCTCCTTTCATATGTGCCCCGGGAGACCACGGAACCGTAACGGCTATCCCTTCTGGGGGCCAACAGCCCTATTGCCCTCCGGGCACACTGTGGGGGCCGGGACACGACGCCAATCGAGCTTCCCGGCCCCCGCGGGATACCGCACGCGGTATCGCCGATGGAGACTTCGTTGTTCTCCCATATACCTTTTCTGTGACAAAACCCTAATCGTCGGAGCGCTCGAAGGCTCCGGAACGGAGGAGACCGGCGGAACCGCCGGCATTGCAGCCCGGGACCGCGCACCTCCCCGGATAACCGGCGGCAGGAAAAGTGCGCGCGTTTCGGGCCGACCGACCGCATGCTGTCACCGGATATCCGTCCACATGAGCCGCGTGTATGCGATGGAAGAGAAAAAGTGGGATAGAGGAGCAGCGCCGAAATGCTCGACCAGATCCTGACTCTTTTTCCACGCCTCAACCTGTCCCGGTTCCCCCAACGTTTGCTCTCTCACATCCATCCTGCCTCCTCTCTCGCCACCCTGAGTGCGTAATCGATAATGTTCCAGTCGATCAGAACCGTCCTGTTGTGCATTGTGGTGCCGTTCAGCGCCTCGGTTTCGGGTGTGAGATTGCGCACCCATACCCAGATCTCCGTGGGCGATACCGCGAAACTCGATATCTGCAATTCAGGATGGTCCTTCTGGAATTGGAGCAATTCAGCCACAACTCGCTCTCTTTCTTTCTCATACTCGAGATCATGGATGACCGTAAAGGTCCAGCCGGCGACCTGCTTGCCCTGAACGGCATCCACGTCGTTCTTCTCCGGTATGGAGTACGCATAGATGGTGGCCTGTTTGTTCAGGGGATCAAGCTCCCACTTTCGTATACCCCCGATCTCCACAAATCGCGCGATGTTTTCCATTTCCTCTTTCACTTCATCCGGTAACTCGTCTGGCGTCATATTCGCCTCTTTCAGC